>CANRZC010000005.1 GCA_947644185.1 uncultured Acetatifactor sp. | reverse complement strand
TCATAAGCTGATTCTGGACCGTAGAAATACGCTGCTGTACGGAACGCTCCTCATAATTTTCCAAAATGCCATAGCGCATGATAATACTGGGCACAATCCCAGCCATCAGCACCACCAGAAAAATACGTTTCTGTAAGCTGCGCGATAGAAGAAATGCTTTCAGATCTGCGAATATCTTTGCCATCCTTTTCCTACTCCGGCTTCTTTGCTCTGTGAATTTGCAGGTGCTGCCGCTAATTTCTAAAGTAGTAGCCCACACCCCACTTGGTGTGCACATACTGGGGCTCGCTGGGATTGGGTTCTATCTTCTCTCTGAGCCTTCTCACATGTACGTCCACTGTGCGCACATCTCCGGGATAATCTGCACCCCAGACCATCTGCAATAGATTCTCCCGGCTGTACACCTTGTCAGGATTCATCATAAGAAGCTCCAGCAGTTCGAATTCCTTTGCTGTCAATCCAATCTCCCTGCCTGCGATAAAGGTCCTTCTTCCCTCACAGTCCAGGCGTACATCCCCATGCTCCACGGTCTTCGCTGAAGCGCTCTCCCCTATGATCCTCTTTGGCTCTATACGGCGCATAATTGCCTTGATGCGGGCCTTTACCTCCAGGATATTAAAGGGCTTTGTGATATAGTCGTCAGCCCCGTATTCCAGCCCCAGTATCTTGTCCATATCCTCTCCCTTTGCCGTGAGCATGACGATGGGCACATTGGAGAATTCTCGAATCTGCTGGCAGACGTCAAAGCCAGAAAGCTTGGGCAGCATCACATCCAGCAGGATAATATCATACTGGTTCGCCCGCGCATACTCCAAAGCCTCCTCGCCGTCATAGGCACAGTCCACCTGCATGTCATCCTGCTCTAAGCTGAAGCGAATTCCCTTCACAATCAGCTTCTCATCATCTACCACCAAAGCCCTCTTCCTCGCCATACTGCCCTCCGCCTTTATGTTGTCATTCCATCATTTCACTGTTATCTTATCCCGTATCTTTTCATATGCTGCTGTCTTGATGCCAGATACCTTCATGATATCCTCGCAGCTTGTAAAGCTGCCATTGGCCTCTCTGTAGGATATGATATCCTGTGCCCTGCTCTCTCCGATTCCCGGCAAGGTACATAAGGTTGCCACATCCGCAGTGTTGATATTGACTAGCCCTGATGTCCCCTCCGCCTCTGCCACACTCTCCTCCACAGCCTCAGCCTCTGTGGGAAAATACAGCTTCTGTCCATCGGACACCCAATCTGCCAGGTTCACAGCTTCCCTGCCTGCATCAGCCCCAAAGCCACCTGCTGCCTGCAGCGCATCCTCCACCCTGCTTCCCTTCGGGATCTCCACCACACCAGGATTTCGCACAGCGCCACATACATAGACACGGATTGTGTCACTCTGCTGTACTATGCCAGATTCCCCTGAGACCCCGGACGATGCTCCAGCACCAGATTCGCCCGCTGCTCCCATCGCTTCCGATGTTTGTTCTGCCAGAGAGTCCACTGCCTCAGAGCCCTCTGCACCCTTGATGAGGATTTCCGTTCCCTTATGGCCACAGCCGCAACACAATAATACGCATATCACCAACTGACACACGATTTTAAAATATCTGTTTTTCATCATAGTCCCTTTCTTTTTTGAAAAAAGGGATTGCCTCTCTATGCTGACTGTTTTTATTGTAATGGAAAGTTTCTGTTTTTACAAGAGTCTTTGCGAAATTTTGATGATAATTTGTGATTTGTCTCCAAGAAGAACCCAGGCCCAAGGGGGATGGAAGTGCCCCCTCACTTCCACTTAAAGATAATAATTCCCGCTACAGCTACAGCCATTCCAATGGCCTTGCGCCACTCCCAGGGCTGTTTCTCCACGCCAAACCATCCAAGCAGCTCAATTGCGTAGGCCACTGCCAGCTGGGCCACTACGATCAGCATCACTGCCCTGGCAGGTCCCAGCATATCCATACTTTTTATCACTGTGTAAGTAATAAAGGCGCCAATTGCACCTCCCAACAGCATGTACTTAGGCTCCACCTGAAATACCTGCAGCAGATTGCTTCTGTCTGTACAGAGCCAGGCCCCTAGGCACACGAGGAGTGCTGACAGCTGTACAAAAGCACTGGCTGTCCAAATGCTGGAGGACTTTGTCACCTGGGTATTGAACACTCCCTGCACGCTCATCAGTGCCCCCGAAATCAATGCAATAAAAAAGCCAATCATGGGTTTCACCTTCCTTTTCCTTCTTCCTAAAGTGTCCCCCATGATGGCGAAAATATTCATACTTCTGCGTTATCCCTTTGATGCATCTATCTGTAGCTGCATCTGACTGGCCAATTCCTGGACCAAGGTCGTCACGTCAGCTCCATTCCACACCTTTGAGAACAGGCTCTCCAGCTGTACCCAGAAATTCCCTGTCTCCATCATTTTCGGCAGCGATACGCTGTCTGCATAGGCCTGTTTGAATACCTGGAGGGCTTCATTCTCCGCCTCCATCTCAAGCTTCGCAGGCACCTTTCCCGTTCTGTCGTACAGAGTCTCTGCACTCTCACCAACCAGATAGGCCGCAAAACGGTTGGCTAATTCTTCCTTCTCAGAGTAGCTGTTCACTGCCACCGCGGTGGTGACAGACATGGTACGACTTTTCAGCTCTGGGCTTATCTGAGGCAATGAGGCAACGCAATAGTCAAATCCAATCTCTCCCTTTGCTTTCGCCTCCTCCAATCTGGCCGCCACATCTGTGGTAGCAATGGTGAAAACTATCTTACCCTGGCAGAAATCATTTATCACTGTCTCGTAGTCCATCCTGTCCGTTTCCATGGAAAAGAACTGGTTCAAGGCTTTATAAACCTCCAGACACTGTATGGTCTCTGGATTGTTTATATTCATCTGGGAGGCATCATCCCCTGCGTCTCCGCCCACGATCATATAATTTCCCACAATCCAGTAATTGTAGAAAATATCTGTCACATCCCACTCCATGACACCCTCTACTCCCTCAGGCACATCGAAGGTATCTGCAAGATGAAGAATGTCATCTATTGTAGCAGGCACTGCGCTGCGAAAATATTCTTCTGTCTTCTGTGCCAATACTGCTTGATCTACCTCAATTCCTGACGAGTCTTCACTGGGGTTGTCCTCTGCCTGGCCTGCTTCCAAAAGCTCCTTTGTGGCGATCTGAGACGCCCATTCCTGCAGGTAAGTCTCGTTACAGATCAATGCGCTGGTTTCAAAGCAAAGGGGATAGGCCACCCGCATGCCCTGATAGGACACAGCGCAGAGAGCTGTCTGGGGGAAATTCTCTTCATTGCAGATGCCCTCTACGTCCTGAATCTGTGTGGCCAGCCCGGCCAGATAAGCCTTCTCCAGCAAATCATGACCAATCAAATACGCATCTGGCACCTGGACAGAACCAGCGGACGCATGGCTGATGGCTTCCAAATACTCACTCTCCCCAGTCAGCACAGGAATCACGCGAACCCCTTCCCTCTCGCCAAAGGCTACCGCTGCACTGTTGATGAAGTTGGTCATATTATCATCGGAGTACCAAAAATATATGGTCTCTTTATCGTCCCCCCAATTCAGTGGACCACCTGTTTCCTCTGTATCACCTGTGACAAAGGTACTGCCATATAAGACAGCCACAGCCATGGCCACCACAGCTGTCACCCCAATCAGTCTCTTTTTTAAATGCATACCAAACTCCTATATCCCTGTATCCATTTCCATTTCTTTACTCCATCTGTGATGGTTCTATGCAGCTCTCCAATATCTCAAGCATCTCGTCAATGTTTTCCTTTGAAATGATAAGGGGAGGAACAAAACGAATGATATTGGGCCCTGCGTTGATTAATAGAAGGCCATTCTCCAAAGCGCGCTCAATGATATCTCTCACAGGACAGTCAAAGACCAGCCCTTGCATGAGACCCATTCCACGCCTTTCTGTGATGCAGTCATATCTGTCCTTTAACGCCTCCAACTGCTGCTCCAGATAGGGCGCCACCTGTCTCACATGTTCTATTATATGGTTCTCCTCAAATAAAGCAAGCACTTTTTCCACTGCTGCACAGGCCAGGGGATTTCCTCCATAGGTAGTTCCATGGTCCCCTGCCCCCAGGGAATTGCATGCCACCTGTTCCGTCATCAGAAAGGCGCCCACTGGGACACCGCATCCCAAAGCCTTTGCCGTGGTCATGATATCAGGCTTCACGCCATAGCGCTGCCATGCGAACATGTACCCTGTCCTGCCCATGCCACACTGAATCTCATCCAGTATCAGGAGGATATGGTTTTTCTCGCACAGTGCCTTCACACCTTTCAAAAATTCTTCCGTGGCAGGCACCAGTCCGCCCTCACCCTGTACGGTTTCCAGAATAATCGCGCACGTTTTACCACTAATCAGCTTTTCTACACTATCCAGATCATTCATCTGTGCAAATTTGATATTCCCAATCATGGGCTCAAAGGGCTCCCGGTATTTGGGATTGCCAGTAACCGACAGTGCCCCAAAGGTTCTGCCGTGAAAGGAATGGTTCATGGCAATGATTTCATGATCTGTGGTCCCATCCTTCAGGTAAGCATACTTTCTGGCAGCCTTGATAGCGCCCTCAATGGCTTCTGCACCGGAATTGGTAAAAAACACTCTATCCATGCCAGAGATCTCCCGAAGCTTTTTTGCGGCCTCAAGAGCTGGCATGTTGTAATAGTAGTTGGAGGTGTGGATAACCTTGTCAATCTGAGCCTTTAGGGCATCGTTATACGCTTTGTTGCCATACCCCAATGCGAACACTGCGATGCCAGCTACAAAGTCAAGATACTTTATGCCATCGGTATCATACAGATAAACACCCTTCCCCTTTTCAATCATGATCGGATAACGATTATAAGTGTGAAGTAGATACTGCTCCGCCTCTTCCATAGCTTCCTGCATGCTCATGTATTTCTCCTCCCTTTGCCTAAATATGCTCCTGTTCCTTATCGTCTATAATGGCAGTGCCAATGCCCTGGTTGGTAAAGATTTCCAGCAGCAGGCAGTGAGGGATCCTGCCATCTAGAATATGAACCCGATTTACGCCCCCGTGCACAGCTGCGGTACAATTGTGCAGCTTGGGCAGCATGCCTCCACCAATGAAGCCACCTGCCACCAATTCCTCCGCCTCAGATGCCGTGATTCTGGAGATAAAGCCTTTTTTCTCCTTGAAATCCTTATAGATGCCCTCAATGTCTGTGAGGAATGCCAGCTTTTCTGCCTTCACCGCCTTTGCGATGGCACAGGCCGCATCATCCGCATTGATATTGTAGGTCTGGAAACTGCTGTCCAGCCCTATGGGTGCTACGATAGGAAGGAAATCTTTTTCCAATAAATCGTACAGCACTTTCGGATTCACATTGGTAATTTCTCCCACATAGCCGATATCCTGGCCGTCGGCATATTTCTTTTCCACCTGCAAAAGCCCGCCGTCCTTACCGCTGACACCTACGGCCTTCACCCCCAGCTCCTGCACCATGGTGACCAGATCCTTGTTCACCTTGTTCAGAACCATCTCAGCGATTTCCATAGTGTCCTCATCCGTAACCCGCAGCCCATTCACAAAAGTGGATTCCTTTCCCACCTTGCCCACCCAGCGGCTGATTTCCTTTCCACCACCGTGGACAATAATGGGTTTAAAACCCACCAGCTTTAACAGGGTTACATCCTTGATGACATTTTTCTGTAATTCCTCATTGCTCATGGCGCTGCCGCCATATTTCACAACGATGATTTTGCGGTTAAACCGCTGGATATAGGGCAGGGCTTCTATGAGCACCTCCGCCTTTTGCAGCACCTTCTCCATGTCCTTTTCCATGGTATCATTTCCCTTCTGATTATTTCCAATTTTCGCTGTATTATTTCATAGCCCGCATAACAGACACTTAGCTCCGGTAGTCCGCATTGATTTTCACGTAATCATAGCTCAGATCACAGCCCCAGGCGGTGGCTTCTTCCGCTCCCATATGCATGTCTGCCAGGACAGTCACCTCCGGGTCAGAGAGAATCCTTGTGGCCTCCTCCTCGCTGTAGTCACAGGCCACGCCACTTCCGTAGATGTGGATTCGGCCGCTCTTGCTCTGAAAATAGAGATCCACATTTTCAGGGTCAAATTTGGCCCCGGAATAGCCCAGAGCACACAGAATCCTGCCCCAGTTGGCATCGTGCCCGAAGATAGCCGCTTTCGTCAGGGAAGAGCAGATGACAGATTTCGCAAGAATTCTGGCATCCTCTTTGGTGGCGGCGCCCACAACTTTCGTCTCGAACAGGGCCGTGGCCCCCTCCCCGTCTCCGGCCATTTTCTTTGCCAGATAGGTGGTGACAAAATGCAACGCTTCACAGAACATTTCATACTCTGCCCCTTCTGACTGGATTTCCTCATTGCCTGCCTGGCCATTGGCAAGAATCAGCAAGGTATCGTTGGTACTGGTATCGCCGTCCACAGATATCATATTGAAAGAATCCACCACGTCTGCTCTCAGAGCCTTCTGGAGCATCTCTTTGGAAATTTTCGCATCTGTTGTCAAAAATCCCAGCATGGTGCACATATTGGGATGAATCATACCAGAGCCCTTACACATGCCGCCCAGGGTAACGGTTTTCCCGCTTATTTCAAAGGATACAGCGATTTGCTTTTCTATGGTATCCGTGGTCATGATGGCTTTCGCCGCGTCAAGTTCTGCCTCTTTGCCCTGTGCTTTTGCCTCCACCAATTTTCGGATGCCCTCCTTTACTCTATCCAAGGGCAGCTGCATACCGATGACCCCGGTGGAAGCTACCAGCACGCAGTCCCTGGGGATCTCCAACAGTTCTCCCGCATATCTGGCCTCCTCCTCACAGCAGTCCATCCCCTGTTTTCCGGTACAGGCATTGGCAATGCCGGAATTGACTACAATCGCCTGGGCATAGGGAGCCTCCTCCAGGATCCTTTTATCCCAGATAACCGGGGCCGCCTTTACCACATTGGTGGTGAAGGTCCCTGCCACCACACAGGGGACAGCGCTGTAAATCAAAGCCATATCCTTTCGATTCTGATACTTTATGGCAGCTTCCACACCTGCTGCCTGAAATCCCTTTGCTGCGGTTACACCGCCTTCTATCTGCTTGATACCTATTCGTTTGTTATCTATTTGATTCATATCCATCCCTTCCTGCACCTTCTTGATTCACCAGACGAATCCCAGAGCTGTGTGCAAAAATGTCTTTCCCTAGACAGTTTTCGCCAGGATTCACTGATTAAACGCCGTAATATTTGCCTGGTTCAACGTAAAGTCATAGTAATTCAGGTCCTCACGCCTGGTCCAGCCAATGCACTTCCAAAAAGCGTTCCCCACATCATTGGCGGTGAAGGCAATGAGGCTGACCTTGTTGATCTGCTCCGCCTTCAGAGCATTCATGCAGTAGACCACCATGGCCTTGCCGATGCCCCTTCTGCGCCAATCCTCTCTCACGCACACATGGTACAGGCAGCCCCGCCTGCCATCATGGCCGCAAAGGATCCCTCCCACTATCTGGCCCTGCGTGCTTACTGCCACCACACTGGTGGTGGGATTGCGCTTCAAAAAAAGCTCCACACCCTCCCTGGAGTCATCGATGCTGCGCATGCCAAAGCCCCGGATAGTCTTCCACAGAGCGTAGAGCCCTTCGTAATCCTCTATGGTCATGGGTTTTATGGTAAAGGTTTTCTCATCCATTTCTTTCCCTGCTTTTCTCGTCTTTTCCTTTTGTCTGTACTAAATATGCCTGTCAAACTGCAATGGCTCACAGGCTTTACCAGTATACACCGTTTCCCCTGAAAGGACAATGCTTTTTTCACGTAAAATCAATGTCGTATCTGGTTCCATGGTGGTACAGCACACCCTCTGACAAGCGGACGCGCAAAAGACATGTGTTTGGATCCTCCTCATTGACATGGCCGTTTCCATACCACTCGTCGAAGACCGCCCTGACCTTTGCCATGATTTCTGCATTGTCCTGGGCTTTTACATGTCCTAAGTTCTCCCCAATGCCCTGGGCTGTGAACCAGTCACCGCTGACTGCCACAGTGGGATTCTTCGCAATATGCCGCATCTTATTAGAGAGGGCATAGGTCACAATATAAAAGGCCCCATCCTGGTAATAGCCGTTCACAGTCCGCACATAAGGCTTGCCATCCTCCACAGTGGCCAGCGCCACCGGATTGTCGCAGCCGAATCTTTCCTCCATAATCTGCGCTGTCTCTTTCGTAAGCTTCTCTCCCATTTTGCGCTCCTCCATTTTCTCTGAAAATTCATCTCTCCCCACCCACTTGACCACCCAAAAGATACGGTTTCTCACCACATCTCTGTCATCAGGGGAAACAAGGCACCAGCTCCAACCCCTGGCTCTCCTTAAGACCAAACAGTAGGTTCATATTTTGCACTGCCTGTCCCGCTGCGCCCTTCACCAGGTTGTCCAGAGCCCCCATCATAATGACCCGGCCTGTCCTCTCGTCTATGACAAAGCCTATGTCCACATAGTTGCTGCCCTCCACCCATTTGGTCTCTGGGCAGATGCCCCTTTCCAGCACACGGATAAATTTCTCCCTGGCATAATACTTATCGTAAGCCATCCTGATCTCCTCATAGGTGGGCAGTGTACCGTCCCCTTTTGCCTTCAGCTTCGCATACTCCGTCACCAAAATCCCTCGGTTCATAGGTACCAGATGGGGTGTAAAATTGACTACAACTTCACAATCTCCTGCATACCCCAGCTGCTCCTCAATCTCTGGCGTATGCCGATGGCTGGCCACGCCATACGCCTTGATGTTCTCATTGACCTCGCAGAATAGATTCGCTGTCTTCGCCCCCCGGCCTGCCCCAGAGGTTCCAGATTTCGCGTCTATGATCAGCGTATCCACCTCTATCAGCCCTTCCTTCACCAGCGGATATGCAGTGAGGATAGAGCAGGTGGTATAACAGCCTGGATTGGCCACCAGCCTGGTAGAGGTTGTGATCTGATCGCGGTTCAGCTCACACAGCCCATAGACAGCCTCCGAAAGGAACTGGGGGGATTTGTGCTCTATGCCATACCATTTCTCATACACGGCCACATCCTTGATCCGGTAATCCGCAGATAAATCTACGATCTTTACCTTTGACAGAATCTCCTCGGTTAAAAGACCTGCCAGAAATCCTTGGGGTGTGGCTGTAAAGATCACGTCCACCTGGTCCGCCAGCTTTTCCAGATTGTCATCCTGACAGATATCCTCCACAATCTGGAACATATTCTGGTAGATCTCATAATACTTCTTATCTATATAGCTGCGAGAGCCATACCATACAATCTCAACTTCCCTGTGGTTGGCCAGTATCCTCACCAGCTCACCTCCCGCATATCCCGTAGCTCCGATGATTCCTGCTTTTATCATTCTTACGCCTCATTTCCGCCCTGTCTACACAGCAGGGCTTTTTTCTATGGAACATTCATGCACTCTGTAAGTATAGCACTTTTTGCATAAATGTCCAGAGTTTTTTGTATTTATGCACTATTTTTTAATTATGTGCATATTTATTCATTTTCTTTTCCCACCCAGATATTGACGATTTCCTTCATTATAAAGTATAATCAATGCTGTTATCAAGACATTTATGAAAGATATCTTTTCAGTGGCAGATTTCCTCTATGGGACAGCTACCCTATGGCAGATTTGTCCAGATGACCTGAAAGGTGGTGGCATATGCATATCCTGATTATTGAAGACGATAGAGATTTTGCTCTGGAAATGGGGGATTTCCTGCGCAATTCCCTGTACCAGGTCACAGTCCTCACTGAGTTTACCCACATTGTGGAGAAGCTTCCCACCATCGGACCAGATCTGGTCCTGCTGGATTTAAGCCTGCCAGAGCAGTCCGGTTTCCAGGTGTGTACAGACATTCGCAGGATTTCCGATGTGCCCATTATCTTCGTCACTGGGCGGTCGGATTCCGCAGACGAGGTTACTGCCCTGCTAAAGGGCGGGGACGATTATATCACAAAGCCTTTTCATCCTTCCCTCCTGCTTGCCCACATCAGTGTAGTGCTGAAAAGGGCTGGAAAAAGTGGTGGAATATCTGTACTGGAGCATCAGGGGGTGGAGTTGGATCTGGCAAAGGGCTGTGTGCGGTTTCAGGGTAGCAGTGTAGAGCTGACCAAAAACGAGTTAAAGGTCTTAAGCTGTCTGTTCCAGCACAAAGGGACCATTGTGTCCCGCAGGTCCCTGACCGAATATCTGTGGGACAATTCCATATTCCTGGACGACAACTCCCTGAGCATACACATCACTCGCATTCGCAGCAAACTAGAGGGACTTGGCCTTTCCGATTTTATTCGGACAAAGAGAGGTATGGGGTATTTTATATGAATTTCTCAGATTATTGCAAGGATAAACTATTGCTGCTGATGCTGCAGCTTTTCTCCATGGGACTGCTTTCAGCCTTCCTGTACGCCACTGGCTACTCCACTGGCTGTCTATGTCTCATCCTCTTCGGCTGGTTTATCCTGTTTACCGCCTGGTTCCTCTGGGAATATTTTCACCGGAAACGCTACTTTGACCGCATTGGGGAGATTCTGGAGCAGGCGGAGCAGAAATACCTGCTGGGCGAGCTGATGCCCGCTTCTTTTCGGCTGGAGGACAGACTCTATGGGGAAATGATCCGGAAATCCAATAAATCCGTCATAGAGCGAATCCATTCCGTGGAGGACGCTGGCTTGGAATACCGGGAATTCATCGAAAGCTGGGTGCATGAGATAAAAGCTCCCATAGCAGATATCTGTCTGCTCTGTGAGAGACAAAAGGACGAGACGGCCCGACGCATCCTGGCCCAGAACCAGCGGACAGAGAACTATGTGGACATGGCCCTCTTCTATGCCCGCTCAGACGAGGTCTATCAGGATTATCTGATCAAAGAGACAGTTCTGCAGGAAACCGCAGAAGAAGTGCTCCAGAAGAATAAATATGCTTTCATCCAAAACAATGTCCAGGCTCAGGTTCACTGCCCGGACAGGGTGTATACAGATGTGAAATGGATCGCTTTTATTTTGAACCAGCTGGTACTGAATGCGGTGAAGTACCGCTGGGATACGAACCCAGAGATATGGATCTCCACCGCCAGAGAAACCAGCGGTGTTCGCCTGACGGTGGAGGATAATGGTATGGGCATCGCCCCGGAGGAGCTGCCCAGGATTTTCGACAAAGGCTTTACCGGAAGCAACGGCCGTGTCCGGGGCCGCTCCACTGGCATGGGGCTGTATCTGTGCCGGAAGCTCTGCAGGAAGCTGGGGATAGGAATTCGCGCAGAGTCCCAGGAAAATGTCGGCACCAGAATCATACTGGAATTCCCAGTGAGCAATTATCTCTCCGGCTTTTCCTGTGGGACAGATTCACCTGATGCATAGTGCCTCCTCCTGCCAGAGCATGAATCCTGGTGCAGACATGTCTCCCGCATCGTTGTCCAGCCAGCCTTTTTCCTTCAGCCTGGCAAAGTCAATGACCAGTTTGTTAGAAGTATCTGCAACTACGATCCCTGTCACATCCACCGCCTCCTCTCTGCAAAGATCCTGCAGATAAATTCTCCCCTCCAGGGGCTCATCTAGCAGAATCGTCAACACCCCGAATTCCCCGAAGATGCCCACAGGCTTTGCCAAAGCTCCCAGCGAAAAAGTGACATCCATCCCCGGTGTAAACAGCTTGCGCTCCCCACAGGTTCTGGGCAGAAATGCAATACTCACCGCTCCTGTCTGGGGATGGCGGCTGCAAGCCAAAAAGGCCTGCTCCCCCTCAAGGGCTTCCACCTTCGGAAATTCCATATTTCTTGCCAGAATGGCAGGGGCTTTCTGCTGTATGGTTCCTCCCTCTGGCAGAATCCCGATATCTTTCAGCCATCCCTGCCCGTCCGGTCCTGCCAGAGAGCCGGTCCAATCCTCCAAAAGCCCTTCGGAGGCTTTGTTCTCTACCTCATACAGGCCAAAGGGCGGCGCAATCCGCTGCCAGCGAAGCGTCCGCTCCACCTCATTCCATCTAAGTCCCCAGTCCAGGATGTCCGTCTCAGTACCGCCCCAGCAGGGATGCCGCATCACACCCATAGAACACCCCAGCCCTGCGGCCAGAATAACGGCGTCCTCCACATTCAAGACGCACTGACAGCCATAATGCCGCCCTGCCTTCGCCTGGAATGTCTCTACCACCCGATTGATGGTGGTGCTAAAGACAAACTCTTTGATCACATCATAGGTGCGGAAATAATCGCTGCAGGCCAGTATGGCCCCCAATTTCTCTAGGTCAGTTTCCTCTCTGTCCAAAGGCCCTCTGCACAGAGCATGCTCCATCTTCAGATCCGGCGCATAAGCTTTTACAATCTGAGTCATACGGTCTCTGTATGCCCCATCGCCGCTGTGATATCCCCAGTCGATCTTCCAGTAGTCCACACCTGCTTTCCGGCACCAAATAGCTCTCTCCCTCCAGTATGCTTCCATTTCCTCCCAGGAAAAAGGCGCGTCCTGCCGCTCTCCTTTGCCATTGGCGCAAATCCAGAGTCCCAGCCCTCTAAAGCCCAGGCTGCAGACCTTTTCCCGCATCTTTGCCAGCCGCTGCCAGGGCTCTCCAGTACAGTCCGGAAATTTCTCTTCAAACAGCTCCAGACTCCCAAATATGCTTACCGGCCCGTCTCCCGGCACATCCCAGCCCACGTCCCAGCCGTCGTCCAGCAGAACATACAGATCTCCCCGCACCTTTTTAAAAGAATCCGAAAGCATGCCTTTTTCGCCGAATAGAAACTCCTGTGTCAGCACGTTCCGCAGGTTTTTGGTGTTTTTTCCCGCCTCCACATCGTTTACGCGAAACTGTGTGTCCCAGGTGCACCAGTAGTTTCCAGTGTCCGGCCCTGTCTGTGGTATTCCATTCTTTTTTGCCTGCGTCATTTTGTCCTCCTATTGTATGTCTTTGTACTGTTCCTTATCCAATGCATAGTTCCTCGTACAGCCGCAGTCTCTCCGCCTTTTGCATTTCTGGGAGGTTCTCTGTCATCTCCCGCTTTTTTGATGGATTTACGATGGAGTCAGCATAGCATAAGCGGAGATGCTTTGCAACTTATTTTCATTAGAAAAGACCAGAAGTGGTCAGTCTCTTTCCGGTCTTTTCCTAAATTTATCTCTCTGAATATAGCTTCTATGCAGGCATGCACCATTGTCAGTTCATTTCTTACTTTGTGGCACGGTCATATCTGGCCTGATTGATAGCAATCAGCTCATCCAGGCCCAGTTCTTTCAGATCTGCGATGTAGCTGTCCCAATCCTCCAGGCTCTTCTCTCCCATGATAAGCTTTGTGAGAAGTTCAGAGGCATAGGTGTTCAAATCAGTGCTGATTTCATTGGTGCGATCAATTTCCTCTGCAGTGGGAATGGCGTAAGCGCCCTCGTCGTGGTACAGACGGTGCTCCGGATCATTGACACCTTCCAGCGTGAAATCAAATTTTGCGGATTGATTGTTCTTCACGCCATTTGTCTCTGCAAAGGTAATGGTAGCCTTCATCTCCACGCTCATTTCTTTATTCAGATTATATCTGGGGAAAATGGAGCCGTTGCACCACAAAGCCATTCCTACCGCATCCGTGTTCTCCAAAGTCCCGTCTATGATATTGCTGCGCAGCCCATCTACCATTTCGAAGCTGACACCCTCAATGCCATGCTCCTGCAAAACGTATGCTTCCTCTGTGATCAGATAATCCAAAATCTTTGCAATCGCCTGCTGTTTGTCGCTGCTTGCAGGAACCGCTGTGGCAGTCCAGCCGGGATTAAACTTATTGGACCCCCGGAACAAAGGCGTCTCCCCTTCCACTGCCTGGACACGGAAGGGTGCAAACCAGGGATAAGCAGCGCCTTCCGGAACTGTGATCTGGGGCTCTAGCCACATCTCAGTTCCCCAGCTTCCAACTACTGCAACCTTGTTGTTGGCCATATCGGTGGCTGCTTGGCTGTCATCCATCTTTAAAAGTCCCTCTGCGTACAGCTTTTGCATGTACGCAATATATGCCTTCACATTTTCCTGATACCAGGGACTATCTACCTTATAGTCATTCTGTGAATTGATAAAAGTGGTATTGATCCCCAACCCAAAGCACTGTGCAATATCGGTACCAAAGGAGCTGTAGTTGATCAACATCTCTTCGTCCGCCTGTCCGTTTCCGTTCACATCCTGATCCTGGAAAGCCTTCAAGGTCTCATAAAGCTCGTCGGTGGTGGTGGGTATCGGCAGATTCACTGCATCCAGCCAATCCTGGCGAATCTGAAGTGCCAGCAAAAAGCCGCTGGGCTGTCCCTCATAAGTATTGGTCTCATAGTCTGTGATCCAGTAGACCTTGCCATCCTCCAGCTGCATTCTCTTCTCATAAAACTGCCCCGCTTCCGTTGCCAAAAAGTCCTTGTAAGGCCCCTCGGAATACTGCTCCCAGATATCACTGAAAGGCTGCAGCAGTCCCTGTTTCACCAAATTCAGCTTCGTCTTGTCGTCAAGAGGTGTGATATTGACCAGATCATAGTTAGATAGCTCACCGCTTGCGGCCATGGTCTGGATGGTGGTGTCAAACTGATCCGGCTCAATCAGATCAAGCTCCAGCTTCACGCCCCTTTTCGCCAGCTCTTCCTCCAGCATTACAAACCGCTTGCTCTTCCCCTCCGTAGCCCAGTCCTTCAGGGTCACTGTCTTGCCGTTTGCGCCGGTGTAAGTATAGTTCCTGCCCAGAATCTTTACCACTTCCAGCTCTAAATTCTCTTCCTGTCCGCCAGCCTCCTCACCTTCAGTCTCTCCCTCACCTACAGCTCCCTGGCTGGATTCCACCGCCGAGGACTTTGATTCTGCCCCCCCGGATGTCTGGCCGGAATCTGCATTGTTGCCACAGCCGGCCAATCCCAGTAGCATCAGCGCACTCAGCGCCCCAGCCATACCTTGTTTCCACTTCTTTCTCATGGTTCCTCCTTCTTCCTGTCTCTCACAGGACGCAAAAATTGAATAGTTACATTTCAGGGCTATCTATCAGAAACTGGGTCCCTCACTCCTTTAATGACCCCAGCATAACCCCCTTCACAAAATATTTCTGGAAAAAGGGATAGGTAAACAATACCGGCAATGAAGTAAAGATAATCATGGCGTATTTCAACTGCGCCCCTGACATTTGCTTGCGCACCATCTCGGCTGCCATTTCCGGATTCATCATCTCTGTCACCTGCTTTGTATTCTCCACCAAAAGTCTGCGTAAGAACAACTGCAGCGGCTGCCACTCTGTCCTGGGCAGATACACCAGCGCATCAAACCAGCTATTCCATCTGCCTACAATAGTGTAGACAGCAATCACAGCCAGGATAGGCTTAGACAGCGGCAGATACACATGGAGCAGAATCTGCACCACGCCTCCCCCATCGATTTTCGCCGCCTCCCGCAGTCCCTCCGGAATGCTGGAGAAAAAGGCTTTCATCAGGATAATGTTCCAGATGGAAAAGCAGGCCGGAATGATCTGGGACAGGGGACTGTCATAGAGCCCCAGCTTTGTAATCAACAGGAAAGACGGAATCATGCCCCCTGAGAAATACATGGGAATCAGCAGGAACATATTCACATACTTTCTCCCCATCAACCTCTTATAAGTCAGAGGGTAAGCCACCAGCACACAAGTCACCAGCATCAAAAACGTAGTGGCCACTGTATACAGGATGGTATTGGCATAGGCCCGCCACATCTCCCCATCGCCCACCAGCATTCTGTAGGCGTCCAGAGAAAATCCCTTTGGGAACAGGTACACATCCATGCCCGCCGCATGCTGGGGCGCGCTGATGGAAAGTATCAGCACATAGTACATAGGATATAGAGTCACTGCACAGACCAGAATCGTCAGCAGATACAGAATCCCTGTGACCACCGGATTTCCCTCTCTGATTTTGTTTCTCGTTCTCACTGTCTTCATACGCTTCTCCCCTACCACAGGCCGTACCCGGTCATCTTGTTGCTCACTTTATTTGCGATATAAGTAAGTGTAAAACCGATTATCGACATAAACAGCCCCGCCGCAGCCGTATAACTGTACTGACCCCCCTGGATACCCAGACGATATGTGTAAGTGCCTATGACATCCGCCACCTCATAGGTGGCCGGCGTATACAACAGCAAAATCAAGTCGCTGTTGGTCCCCAGAATCCCGCCGATGGCCATAATCAGATTGATAGCGATAATGTTCTTGATGCCAGGCAAAGTAATGTACCAGCACTGCTGCCCCCTGTTGGCCCCGTCAATCCGGGCGGACTCATACTGGTTCTGGTCAATAGAGGTAATGGCCGAGATATACAGGATGCTGCCAAAGCCGAACCCTTTCCACACATTGGTCACTGTATAGATGGCTGGAAAGGCCGAAGCCTGCTCCCGCCAGTTCTGATCCGGCAGTCCAAACAGTGAAAGGAAATGACTAATCATCCCCCCCTTATCGATAAAAGAAAGCACCATGCCCGCCACCACCACTGTGGAAATAAAGTAAGGCATATAGCTGGAGGTCTGGACAAATTTCTTAAACCGAATCCGCTTGATCTGGTCAATGAGCAAAGCGAAGAGAATAGGCGCTGTAAATCCAAACAATAGATTCAGCCCGCTGAGCACCAGGGTATTCTGAATCAGCCTGCCAAAAAATTTCCCTTGGATAAACCTCTGAAAATGTCGAAGCCCCATCCAGTCCACACCCTCCCCGAAAAATGGAGAGCCAGGCATGTAATCCTGAAACGCTATCACCAGGCCAAACATTGGCCCATAGCAGAAGATGATGATCAGGATAAAAACAGGAAGCATCAGCAGATACAGTTGTATGTTTTCCCGGACCACCGCCGGATTGGCTTTTTTTTCTTTCTTTTTCTTTCTTGCCACGGTTGCTTTCCCCCTTTGCTGTTTCTATTTAAATTATAAATTCTTTTGACCAACTCCTCAATTTGAAGTTTTTTAAGTCACTATGAATTTTTTTCATTCTGCCATGCCTGCCATTGACAGAATTGGTCATTTTAACTAATATATAAGAAATAATACAGAGGGAGATATGTGGAATGTCAACGATTTTCAAGGTATTATTGGTCGATGATCAGCAAATTGTATTAGATGGGCTAAAACAGCAGCTCAACTGGTCCCGCTTTCATGGAAGTCTGTGCGGCTGTGTCTCTGACGGCGCCCAGGCCCTGGAATTTCTCCAGAGCTGCCGGCCGGATGCCATTATCTCCGATATCCGCATGCCCCATGTGGACGGCATTGAACTGGCCAGACAGATCCATGAGTCCCCGCTTCTCACAGGCATCCCCCTGATCCTGCTCTCTGGCTACCGAGAATTCGAATACGCCAAAAGTGCCATGCAGTACCATGTAAACCACTATATCCTTAAGCCCGTGACCAGGCAGAAGCTAAAGCAATTGGAAGACATCCTGACACAGCTCTATGAGGCCAGAGAATCCTCCCGCCAAAAAATAGCCGACATGACCCACAGCAATTATCCCCAGGAGATTGCCCAGGCCCTCCAGAGCCACGATGTAAATGCAATCGAAGACTTCTTCCGCTCCCCTCTCTACCGCGGCTGCATGGAAGACAGATCCTCCTGCGATATCATGGGTGGCCGCCTGATCACATTGCTGTACGACTATCTGGCGAAGATACATTTTACCCCCCAGTCCCTGTATGCCTCCAAAGGCCACACCCTCCAGTCCTGGTACGCGCTGCCCAACCCCACATCCAAAGCCAACTATCTGGAGGAGCTGTACTTTGACATTCTGCATCTGTTGCTGGCCCAGAAAGGCAACAATACCTCCGCCCTCTACCGGTATGCCCTGCAGTATATTGAGGCGCACTACACAGACCCCAATTTCTCCATCTCCGCCATGGCGGAGGAGATGAACATCACGCTTTCCTGGCTCAGCACTCTTTTCAAACAGGGAGCCGGAAAGAATCTGAACAGCTATGTGACCCAAAAGCGGCTGGAGCATGCCTGTGAGCTCCTGCGGGCCCCCGGCCATTCCATCGGCGAGATTGCCCATCTATGCGGCTATGAGGATCCCGGCTACTTTTCCTCCCTGTTCCGCAAAAACATTGGCATGAATCCCACAGAATACCGCAACTGCCAACTTTAATAAGGAGACCCCTATGCGCAAAAAAATATTCCTCATCCTCTGCGGCACACTGTCTATTGTCTTTCTCATTTCCTATTTTTTGATTTATATCATTTTCCGCTCAGTGCTGTTACAGGAAATCGGGCAGCAGCAGAGCAATCTGCAGAAATACAACGAGACCATTTTTGAAAACTATATCGATTCTTTCAGCATGGTTCCCTTTCAGTTGGTCAACGATGAGGAAATCGGAAAAAGCCTAAGCCTAGACACCGGCACGTCTCTGGACATGTTCCGCACAAAAGAATTTCTGCGGAAAAAATTTACAAAATACCTGAACCAGCAGCTCTTCACATTCAATCTGGACTGCAGATTTCTACTCTATCTAAACGATGATTTCCCCCTGGCCGCCCACCTGGATGCCCATGGCCTTTCCCAACAGGTAGAGACCCGCACCTGCAATGTGTATGCCTCCCGCAATGTGTCTTCTGAGGAATGGTACGCGCGGACTCTGGAAACCACCTGGTCCCCCTACTTCTTCCTAAACGAAGACACCCAGGAACTCTGCTATGCCAGATGCGTCTGGAACTATTACCTGAAATCCTCCATCAACCACAGCATCGGCGTGGTGGTCATCGCTATCCCCCAGGCCGCCTTTCTGGAAAAGCTGACCCTGGAATTCGCCACTGCAGACAGCAGCATCTTTCTCACCAATGAATACGGAGAAATCCTCTATTCCTCCGGCAGCGCGCCCCTCTCTCTGCTGTCCGAGGACAATTCCCAGGAGGCAGAACGGTACCTGATCAGCAAAGCCTCCATAGATGACGACTTGTTCCTGACCTTTCTCACCCCCTATGCCAGCATTGAAGCCATGGTGCGGGATGCCCTGCTTCCCTACCTGCTCTTTGCTGCCCTGACCCTTTTCATCCTCATCGGGGTGCTCTATCTGCTGTCCCGCAAAATCACTGCGCCTGTCATTTCCCTGGCCAGCCTCATCGGCAGCATCCAGGATACCCGAAGCTTCGACACCGGCCTTTTGCATGTATACCGGGACCCGGAGCTAAAAATGCTCTGCAGAAGCTTCTCCGACCTGATTCACAGGGAAAATGCACTGGTAGACCGTCTCATTGGGGAGAACCATGCCAAACGCACCGCCATCCTCCACGCCCTCCAGGCCCAGATCAACCCCCACTTTCTCTACAATGCCTTAGACAGCGTCAGTTGGATGGCCCTGTGCAAAAAGGAGGACGCCATCGCGGACATCGTCTCCTCCATCTCCAACCTGATGCACTACAGCATCTCCCAGCCCGACGCCCTGGCCACCTTAAGCCAGGAACTGGACAACATCCGGGAGTTCATCCGCATTTACCAGTTGGAGCGCCCCAGTGACATCACCCTCTCTGTCCGCGCCCCAAAGGAGCTTCTGGACGCTGTCAGTATCCCAAAATTCACCCTGCAGCCCCTGGTGGAAAATGCAGTGCTCCACAACCCCGACCTGCCCTCCCTGTCCATTGTGGTGGAGGTCACTCTGGTTCCCGGAGGCTTTCACATTACCGTCACGGACAACGGCGCAGGCGAAAATCCCCAAAAGCTCAATGCCTTTCTGCGCCACGAGGACACGGACCTGAAAGTCAGCAGCGGCTTCGGCATCCGCAATGTGAACGAACGCCTGCAGCTCCACTACGGCAATGCCAGCTGCCTCACCTACCGGCGCACCGAAGAGGGGCGGCTGTCGGCCGTGCTGACGATTCTGAAATGACGGCTGTGTCTTTCAAATGACGCCCCATATCTTTCAAAACAGAAAGATTACCGCAAGAAAACCTGATACCATCCCGGGCCCTTATCTGCTATAATTGACACGAAAAAGCACATGCCAGCTTTTGGCAAACAGGGAGGTTTGGACAATGGAAAATCACTATATCCAGGTATGCGACGTGGAAAAATACTACGGCAACGGCGCTGCTGCCGCCAAAGCCGTGGACCGGGTCAGTTTTCATGTGGACAAAGGCGAGTTCGTGGGGGTCATGGGCGCCTCCGGCTCCGGCAAAACCACACTCCTAAACATGCTCTCCACCATCGACAGCGTCACCGCAGGACATATCTATTACGAAAATGTAGACATTACAGAACTATCGGAAAATAAACTATCGGAATTTCGCAAAGAAAATCTGGGCTTTGTCTTTCAGGAATACAACCTCCTGGACACCCTCACCATCCAGGAAAACATCCTGCTGGCCTTAAGCCTCCACAGACTGGGCAAACAGGAAATCCTGGACCGCTGCCAGGAAATGCTCACACTCTTGGGGATAGCGGACATTGGAGACAAATTCCCCTACCAGGTCTCCGGCGGCCAAAAACAGCGCTGCGCCTGCGCCAGGGCCCTGGTAAACCGCCCAAAGCTGCTGCTTGCAGACGAGCCCACAGGGGCCCTGGATTCCCGCTCCGCCCAGACCCTGTTAGAGACCTTTACAGACATAAACAGGAAGCTGACCGCCACCATCTTCATGGTGACCCACGACGCGTTCTCCGCCAGCTACTGCGACCGCATCCTCTTTTTAAAAGACGGCCAAATCTTCCACGAGCTGCGCCGGGGCCCCAAAACCCGCCGTACATTTCTAAACGAAATTCTGGACGTATTGTCCCTGACAGGAGGTGAACTCTCCGATGTTAGCTAAGCTTGCCCTGCGCAATGTAATGCGCTCCGCTAGGGATTACCTGGTGTATTTCCTTACCATGACAGTGGTGTCCGCCATCATGTTCGCTTTCCATTCCCTGATATTTTCCCGGGAAATCATGCAGCTCTTTGAAGTGGCCCTGCTGCTGGCCATCCTCATAGGCCTTGCCAGCTTTTTCGTAGTCCTGATTCTGGCCTGGCTGATCAACTACATGGTCCGTTTCATCCTGGAAAAACGCAGCCGGGAGTTCGGCATCTACCTGCTCATTGGCATGAAGAAAAAAGAGATTGCCAGACTGTACATGCGGGAAAGCCTGGTGCTGGGGGCAGGGGCTTTCGCGGGGGGCATCGCCCTGGGAATGCTGCTGCAGCAGATACTCATGGCCATTCTCTACAGCTGCATCCAGATGGAATACCGCATCCGGCTGGAATGGAACGGCTGGTGCCTGCTCACCACCGCAGCCTGCTACAGCGGCGGCTACCTGCTGGCGCTGTTTCGCTGCCGCAGGCGCTTCCGCAAAATGAACATCCATGCCCTGATGAACAGCGAAAGGCAAAATGACAAAATCCATGAGTCCCATGAGGCGGCAAAGCGCCTTGCCCTCCCTGTGGCCCTGCTGTTCCTCCTGCTCTTTGGCCTGATGCTGTTCCTCTACAAGGACTGGAACAGCGCCACCGTCATCGCCTTCCTCATAGGCCTGGTGCTCACCATCTACCTGTTCTACACCGGAGTGGCAGCCTGGATTATCTGCTATATACGAAAAAAGGGCCGCGGCATCTTCAAAGGACAGAACCTGTTCCTCCTGCGGCAATTCGCCTCCAAAATCAGGGCACTACGCTTTACCCTGGGCACACTTACCTCCCTGTTCGTGCTGGCCCTGTTGGGCTGCGCCATCGCCATGATGTTCAATGATTTCCAGAACCAGATCCTGGCCACCAAATGGCCCTTTGACGTGCAGATTTTCAGCGATAATGTGGAGGACGATTTTCGCCCAGAGCTGGACCTCATCCAACAGGACGGCCAACTCCTGGAAAGCCATACCTATCTGATTTACCAAAATAGTACCAATACAGTCAATACCTGGCTGTACACCCACCTGAACATCTTTGGGGATGACTACAAAAACAGCGACGGAACCCCAAACCAATCCAAAATCCAACAGGGAGATTCCTGGGCATACTACAGATACGACACCTATATCGCCCTCTCCGACTACAACCGCATCCGCAAGATGGAGGACCTCCCTGCCCTGGAGCTGGAAGAGGGCCAGTACCTGCTCCACCTGAAAAAAAGGGTATGGAATGAAACCGGAGACTTTACCAGAGAATTAGAGATAAACAGCCCCCAGGGGCCTCTCACCTGCGCCGGCATCCCCACAGACCCCCTGTCCCAGAACGGCCACAACGGAGCGGACTATCTAATCGTAGTTACCGACAAGGCCGCAAAAACCATGGTTCCTTACTATAAATTGCTGGTAGCCAATCTGAAAGAAAAAGCCCCAGCCGATCTCCAGGCCAGACTGGACGCCATTCAGACCAAAGACAGCTACACGGATTTCGGCAGCCACACAGTGACCGACCGCATGGCCTCTGGCACAGACCAAATCGTGGTATTCGTGTACAAGAACATGGTGCGGGACAACCTGATTCCTGAGGTAAAGTTCCTGCTGTCCTCCATCATCTTCGCTCTGGTCAATGCCCTTGCCAATTTGCTTCATGGAAATGGCATAGGAAAGGCGGA
>CANRZC010000004.1 GCA_947644185.1 uncultured Acetatifactor sp. | reverse complement strand
ATATGGCAGCATATCTGGATGTGAAAGCGCTCTTTGAGAAGATTCTTACAGTCTGGATCGGAAAGGGGGAGGATTATTATCTGAAATCTATGTCCCTTCTCTATAAAATACTGGCGATTCTCTTTGACAAGCGCTACAACACAAAGGATAAATTTAAAATGATTGAACCCGCGGTGTCTTATATTTCGAAGCACTATACATCAGAGACCATTTCCATTCCCTATTTAGCCTCCCTCTGCGGAATCAGTAGCTCTTATCTCAAGAAAATGTTTATAGACAGGTACGGTCTGACACCGAAAAAATATATCACCAAGCTCAGAATGGATTATGCCGTGGAAATGCTGACTTCCAGAATGTACACCATCAGCGCTATCGCAGATATGCTAGGATATGAAAACGTCTACTATTTCAGCAAGGTCTTCAAAGAAGAGCTGGGACTTTCTCCAAACAATTATTTAAAAAAACGCTTTGCAGATCAAGCCACAGCCCCGCCCTCTCACGATTGAGAAAGCGGGGCCAGGGGCAGCGCACCATTGGCCACAGGATCCGAAATGGAACCAGGAATCCGCAGCCGTTTTGCTTGCGATAGCATGGGAACGGGTGTATTATAAGAAGAGGGAGTGCAGCTACAAAGACATAGTAAGGTAGAACGGAGGTTTTTATGGCTCGGGGGGGTAAAAACGAAAAACATAGACAGGGGTCATTTGCCAAGAAACTGGTGAAGGTATGGGTTTTGGCCGTAGCGATTCCGCTGGTTTTGGTGGAGACCTTGTTCTTGGTGCAGTTCTATCGGATCAATTACAGGGAGGTGGAGGAATCCATCACCAGTGAGCTGGGCAGAATATCCCGCCAGATGACTGGGCTTATGGACAATATGAAGATGCTGTCATGGCTTATGGAAGCTGACGGCACTGTGGGAAAGAATTTGAATACATATCTTGAGGAAAAGGATTCTGCGGAAAAGGCAAATCTTTTGATTTATCTGCGGGATCAGATTGCCAATTATGAGGTGGCAAATCCTTCTGTGGCCAATCTAACTTATCTGTATATTCCAGAGGGGCAGGATAATTTCGTAAAAATCAATCATACTTCACTGATCAGTGGGGAGCTTCCATCCCAGGAGGACTTTTTGTGCAAATGGGAAAAAATGTCTTTTTATGGCCCACTTCCATCAAAATCTGGGGTTGGGAACTATAGCTGTATTTCTCTGGTAAAAAACTATCGCACAGTAGAGAAGTATGGTCAGATTTATATTTATATGGAGTCTGGCTTCCGATTTCTGGACAAAATGGAGCTAAACAATGTGACAGGGCTGGGCGGTGTATTTCTCATAGAATCCTCTGAGGGCAAGATTATGTACAGCTCTGATGAGAACATTGTGGCCACAGGCTCTATGATGCAGGCGTATGCAGAAAAGCCACAGGTGGATGGACAGCGCTACAAAGCATATGAGCGCACCATGAAAGGAGACTGGAAGCTTCATATCTGGATGCCGGAGCAACAATACTATACCATGGTCTATCGGATGGCGCTGAACCTGGGCGTGGTTACGCTGCTGGTCATTTCTATTTGCATTCTGATTTCTATTCTGCAGTGGCGCAATATCTATAAAATTTTCACTCGATTTGACGAAGGACTTCGCACCATTGCCGAAGAGGAGGATGTGGAGGCAAAGGTGGAGCTCATGAATATCCGGGAGTTTGATGAGAATTTTGAGCTGCTGGACAAAATGAAGAAAAATATCCTGCGGCTTTTGGGGAAGGCCCAGGAGGAGGAAAAGCGGCGTAAGGAGCTGGAGATACGAGTGGTGTTAGGGAAAATCAATCCCCATTTTCTCTATAATACTTTAGATACCCTGAAATGGTATGCAGCGGGGACCAAGGAACGGGAAATGGTGCGGTTCATCACAGCCCTGAACAAATTGCTTCTATATAACATGTCCCGGGATGAGGGGACGACCCTGGAGCAGGAGCTGGAGGCCATCCGGGCTTACATTGTGCTCCAGCAGCTTCGATATGAAATCAAATTTGTAGTAGATACGGGCAAGCACCCGGAAATTTTGCAGACACAAATGCCCCGTTTTATTTTACAGCCTATTGTGGAGAATGCCATCAAGCACAGTGGCTGCGACAAGGGGGAAGTCCGGCTGGAGGTGGAGCTTTTAGCCAATGGCAAGATCTCTATTTTGGTAAAAAATAATGGCAGCCCCATTGACCCGGAGAAAATCAGGCAGGTATTAGAGCAGAAGCAGGATGTGTCTGCAAATGGCATTGGATTACAGTATGTGGCGAGAATGCTGGAGAGCTTTTATGGAGAGGGTTTTGGGCTGCAGGCGGAGCGGCTGGAGGATGGATTTAATGTAGTTGAGATCCGCATTCCTTTTACAGCAGCAACCATTGTCAAACAAAAGGAGAAAGCTATGGGGGAGGGAAAACATGATCAGGGTATATGTGGTGGATGACGAAAAGCTGGTGCGCCGAGGAATCATCGGCCTGATTGACTGGAAGCGGTATGGCATGGAGGTGGTAGGGGATTCTGGGAGCAGTGAGGACACTCTGCGCTTTCTGCAGGAGGGCCAGGTAGATCTCCTCTTTTCAGATTTAGAAATGCCAGGACTGTCTGGGATTCCCTTCCTTCGCCAGGTAAGGGAGCAGTTCCCGAGACTACAGGTTGTGGTACTGACCATGCATCAAGAGTTTGAGCTGATCCAGCAGGCCCTGCGGCTGGGCATTTTGGACTATATTACCAAATCCCAGATCGAGGAAGAAAATGTGGATGCCTTTATGATGGGGGTACAGAAACGCTATTTAGAGATCGAAAGGCGCTACCAGAGACAGGAGCGGAAGGTGGAGACAGAAGAGGTGTATATTTGGGAGCTGCCGGACAGTGGCCAGATGAAGGGGGCTGCCAGAGAATTAGAGGGGCAGGGTCTGTCCTTTGAAATTTTAAATGACACATCCTATTTGTTTTCAGGAACCGTGTGCCTGGAAACGCTGAAAAAGATAGCAGCCGGATTTGACAGGGAGCGGAGTACCCTGCTGGAAATCACCCAGGTCCAGGGAGTGTCCTATGACAGGCTGGAAAATATATTACAGTCCAGTGGAAGAAAGCGGTTGTTTGAGGACAGAGAGCCTGGGCGCTATTGCTATGGCTATTCCTATGAAGAGCTCTTAAAGGAGCAGGGCGGATGCACCAGAGAGAAAGTGTTGCGGATCAGCATGGAGATGGCATTTCTGGCCAGGGATGAGAGCTATGCCAGGGGGCTGGAGGAGATCAGGACAGCAGCCCTTTCTGCGGAAGAGCGCATTGCGGTGTTTTATCATTTTAATCTCCATTGGTCGGATCTTTCCGGGAAAGATATCTCCCGGTATTTTGAGGAGACCGGGCAATTCCTGTGGTGGTATCAGTGGCGAGAGTGGTTTCACGAGGTGCGCCGTCAGGTGCTTTTGCACCTCAGAGGGGTGGATGTGGAGCTGGAGGCCATGGAAAGTATCCATCAGGCCATGAGCTATATCAGAGAACATATGGACCGAGATATTACACTGGAAGAGCTGCTGCGCTTGACGGGGATGAGCAAAAGCCATTTCTCCAGGAAATTCAAGGAGATCACGGGAAAAACCTTTGTGACCTATTTGAATGATATGCGGATAGAATCTGCGAAAAAGTATCTTCTGGAGACCAAGCAGCCAGTTTATTGGATTGCCAGACAGGTGGGCTATGAGGACGAGCGGTACTTTCGCAGGATCTTCCGGGAACGGATTGGAGAGAACCCCAAACAATTTCGTGAAAATAACCAAAAATAGTTCCAAACCAAAATAAACATAATAAAAGTGCACAAAAGTATTTGAAAGGCGGGATAATTGTGTCTGAGATAAAACAGAGACATAATTATCCCTGTATTTTTGTACAATCAGCCCTTAAAATAACAAAAATCAAAAGATATAATGTGAATAGTTACAAAAAATAAGAAATGAGGAGGAAAAGTATGAAAAAAAAGACAGTAAACAGATTGCTTGCAGGTGCTCTTGTGGGTATTCTGACCATTGGCTCGTTGGCGGCTTGCGGCAGTGAGCCGGCATCCAATGAAGGCTCTGGGAGCGGAGAGAGCAAGACAGAAGAGTCTTCGAAAGCCCCTGAGGAGAGCAAAACCGAAGAGTCTGGCGGGGAGGCAGAGGCGCCAGAGGGCGGCAGCGAAGCCAAAACACCAGAAGAACTGTTGATGGAGCCCTATCCAGAACCAGTGGACATCCATGTGGTGCTACAGTATCGTGAGTCCGAGAATCCGGATACACCCACTGATGTGACCCCGGAGACCTCCACAGCGGTGAAGCTGTTGAAGGAAGAGCTCAATATCAATTTGGTTTATGACTGGATCGTAAACGCAGATCAGTATTCCGACAAGTTCGGTGCGGAGCTGGCGGCAGGCAATGTGCCTGATATCGTTATGCTGTCCCCCAATGACTTTGAGGATCTGACCAGCCAGGGCGGATTGCTTGACCTCACTGAGGCCTATGCCCAGTATACCTGTGATGACCTGGAGAACATTTACAATTTTGACGGCAACTTCATCAATGTAGGTAAGAAGGATGGCAAGCTGTATGGACTGCCCATGGGCACGGATCCGGCACAGATGACCTCCCAGATGTACTACGACATGAATCAGCTGAAGGAAGTGGGAATTACCTCTACAGACCAGCTGCCCAAGACCATCGAGGAGTTCGAGGCTCTCTGCGACAAGCTGATGGAGGCAACAGGCGGCCCGGTGCTTCCTGCCTGCAAGAACTATATTGACGCCCAGCTGGGAGACTTTACTCCTTTCTTCCACGCCTATGAGACATGGGCAGGGGGCTGGTATGACAACAACGGCACTCTGGAATATGCTGGTATCAGACAGGAGAATAAGGAGATACTGACCAAGCTGAACGAGTGGTACAACAAGGGATACTTCAAGAAAGACTTTGCAGCCTATGACATCTGGGCAGCAGACTCCCAGGTGGTGAAAGACATCGTGTCCGGCAAGTACGCTATCGTGCCTGGCTCCTGGTGGGTTCCCAACTGGCCGCTAAACAGCAACAAGGTAGAGCATCCCGAAGCAGACTGGGTGGTAGGACCTAACCTGTCTCTGGACGGCCAGCAGCCTGACATCATGATCTCCCGCTACCCCGTGAACAACTTCATCGGCGTAGGCCTGAACTGCGAGCATCCCGAGGTAATCTTCAAGCTGATATACTGGTCACTGCAGTATACCCTGAAGAACAGCCCGCCTGAGGTGCAGAACGCTATGACCGAGGAAGAGAAGACCGAGTGGAACAGCTATGTGTACACATGGGTACCTTGGAGAATTTATTCTCCTACTTGCTTGCGCCAGAACTTTGAGGTCATCAATGAATTTGCAAAGCAGGGTAAGACAGAGATCAGCATAGAGGAAGCACCCCGCAATAACGAGTTCTGGGGCTCCTGGGCATCTTATCTCAACTATATGGAGAACCCGGATGACGGCGTGGCATGGGGAACTTACTTCAGCCGTCTGGCCGAAAACGGTGGCGTGGACAATATGATCAAGACCGTGGAGACTGCCAACATTATCTACGATGAGGTCTATGTGACTACACCTTCCATGATCAGCAAGCAGGGCGAGCTGAATAAGCTGCGCGACACTACTTACCTGAGCATTATCACAGGTGAGGAGGATGTTTCTTACTTTGACACCTTCGTAGAACAGTGGAAAGCCCAGGGTGGCGACGATATTGCAAAGGAAGTAAACGAGTGGTATCAGAATAAATAAAAAAGAAGCAAAATAAGTGGAAGCGAAACAGGGTCGCCGCTGGAATGAGCGGCGGCCCTGATAAGCTTACAGAATTGTTTCAGGAAAGGAGCTGTATCCATGGCAGAAAAAAGGAAAGAAAAAAAGAAAAAAAGTCTGTATAAGACCAGGGAACTGCATGTCATGCTGCTTCCGGCGGTAATCTTTACCGCGGTCTTTGCGTACTTGCCCATGTTTGGTTTGATCATGGCCTTCCAGGACTTTAAACCCCTGCTGGGATTTACAAAATCAAAATTCGTAGGGTTCGACCAGTTTGCCTATATCTTCACCATGCCCAGCTTTCGCCAGGCTTTTGTGAATACCTTTATCATCGCGTTCTTCAAGATCATCTTAAGTATTCTGGTGCCATTAATTTTATCTCTGATGCTGAACGAGGTGGTGAAGAGCTGGTTTAAGCGCTCTGTGCAGACCATTATTTTCATCCCTTACTTTTTCTCCTGGGCAATCCTGGCAGGTATGCTGTTGGAAATCTTTGCCTATGATGGCATTATCAACAATGTGCTGCAGAACCTGTTCAACATAGAACCCATTGCCTTTTTGGTGAGCAATAAATATTTCCGTTCCATTATCATTGCTTCCGATGTGTGGAAAGGCATGGGCTACAACACAGTGCTGCTTTTGGCAGCCATCACCAATGTGGATGCTGCGCTGTACGAGGCGGCCAGGGTGGATGGAGCCAGCCGTTGGAAACAGGTGCTGCATGTGACCCTGCCCAGTATCCTACCCATGGTGGCAGTGCTGACTGTGCTGGGCCTTGGGGGCATCCTGAACGCAGGCTTCGAGCAGATTCTGGTTATGTACAATCCTATGGTGGAAAAGACAGTGGATATTTTGGATACTTTGGTTTACCGGCTGGGTATCGCGGGACATCAATACTCGTCTGCAGCTGCTATGGGTCTGTTTAAGTCCGCTGTGTCGCTGATCTTTGTGGGAGTCAGTTACTGGATTCTCTATAAGAAAAGTGATTATCGTGTATTTTAAAGGAGGTGCACCCTATGAAGGTCAAGCGTTCTCTAAGCTTTTATATCTACCAGGTGTTCAATACAATCATCCTGGCTCTTATGGCACTGTCCTGTATCCTGCCCATTCTGCATGTGTTTGCCATGTCTCTAAGCTCCAGCAATGCGGCCATGGCAGGGCGGGTAGGCTTTGTGCCGGTGGAATTTTCCCTGAGAGCCTATGAGTATCTGATCTCGAAGAAAGACTTCTTCCACTCCGTCAGCATCTCCCTGGCCCGCGTGGTGGTGGGAACCGCGTTCAACATGGTGCTGATCGCCATCACGGCCTATCCTCTGTCCCGCTCCGCCAACCAGTTCCGGGCGCGGACGGCGTACATGGCTTACTTTGCCGTCACCATGTTCATCGGCGGCGGACTGATCCCCACCTACATGGTGATCAAGAACCTGCATCTGCTGAACAGCTTTTGGGTGCTGATCCTGCCCTCTGCCATGAGTATCTGGAATGTGATTATCATGATGAACTTTATCAAAGGACTTCCCAGAGCCATTGAGGAGGCTGCCTTTGTGGATGGAGCCAGCCATTGGCAGACCCTGATCAAAGTCATCCTGCCCATGTCAAAGCCCTCTCTGGCATCACTGCTCTTGTTCTCCATGATCGGCCATTGGAATGCATGGTTTGACGGTATGTTCTATATGAACAATCCCAACAACTATCCCATGGCCACTTACCTGGCCACCCAGGTCATCAACAACAACCAGACCATGACCAACATGACACCGGAGCAGCTAGCCCTGCTGTCCAGCTTAAGCGAAAAGACAGTGCGCAGCGCTCAGATGTTTATCGCTATCATCCCTATTTTGGTGGTGTATCCCTTCCTGCAGAAATTCTTTGTAAAGGGCATTACGGTTGGGTCTGTGAAAGAGTAGGCCAAAAGGCTTAGGAGGTAGTAGCATGAGCTTTGCAGAAGTGAAAAAAGTAAATGGCAGTCCAGCACTTGTGATTGACGGGGAGACTTTTCCCCCTATGGCTATGACCACTCGCTTTGACAAGCCAGATTACATCAGGCATTTGGGAGAGGCGGGACAGAGGGTGTTCTTCCTGATGACCAATACCCAGTGGCTGCGGCCAGGGAGGAATTACACGGATGAAAACGGCATTCCGCAGCATGAGCCTGACGGGCTGGAAGCCTTTGTAAAGAATGCCCAGATTTTGCTTTCTCAGGTGCCAGAGGCATATATTATCGTGCGCATTGGCCTGCACCCGCCTGTGGACTGGATGGAGGAGAATCTGGAGGAGCTGATTACCTATCAGGATGGCAGCCATGAGCCATCGATTCTGGTTTCCGAAGTACACAGAGATGAGATCCCAGGCATGTACTCCTTTGCCTCTGACAAGTGGAAGGCAGCAGCTGGAAAGGCTCTGGAGGAGTTCTGCGATGCCATTGACAAGCTGCCTTTTGCGGACAGGGTGATAGGGTATTTCCTGGCAGCAGGGGGCACCTCTGAATGGTATCCGGTGAACGCCATCTGTGATCGGGGAAAGAATAAATACGGCGATTTCTCTCCGGCTTTCCTGAGAGCCTACGGCAATTTCCTGCGGAAACGCTATGGCACCGAAGAGAAGCTCCGCAAAGCCTGGAAGCGGGATGATGCCTCCTTTGACAATCCCGTCATCCCCAATGTGGAGGAACAGTATCATATCTACATGGAAGAGGGCATCATGGATGCCATGAAGTATTATGAGAGCGCGGATCGGATCCTTGGCAAAAATATTGACATGAACGCAAAGAAACCCACGAATCTGGGCGTATTCCTAAATCTGGAGGACTATGCCTATGTGGCGGATTTCTACGATGCATTCCATGAGGCCACCGCGGAGGCCATTGTGTACTTTGCCTCCCGCCTAAAGAGCCGCTATACCGGGAAAGTAGTGGGAGCATTCTACGGCTCCTACGGCTGTACCGATTTCTACAATAGCACCACAGCCACAGCTACTTTGACCATTTTGGACAGTGGGAAAGTAGACTTTCTGGCGGCCCCAGGGGTGTACAATAACAGAGAGCCTGGCGGCTGTGTGGCCCAGAGAGAGATGCAGGATTCCTTCCGGCTCCGGGGACAGATGTTCGTGGCGGAGGAGGACAGCCGCACCCATTTGGAGGATCATTTTTACCGGGATGCCATGGGCCTCTACGACATACGGGACAGCATTGTGACTTTGAAGCGAGACTTTGCCAGAGTGCTGTGCGAGGACATCTATGCCTGGTGGTTCGACCAGCATGCGGAGGGCGGACGGTACCAGCATGAGGATATTTATGCGCTCTTTGACAGACAGCGGCAAATTGCAAAATTTGCATATTCCTTGAACCGTGAGAAACAAAACGAAATTGCACTGATTTATGATCAGGAGAGCTGCCATACGGTCTCTGCCTACACCAATATGATGATGCTAGACTATTATCGGACCTCTGATCTGCACAGGATAGGTGCACCTGTGGACTATTACTTCCACAACGATATGGACCGGGAGGATATGCCTGACTACAAGCTATATGTGATGATGAACCTGTTTCGGCTGACTGAGGCAGAGCGGCAGGCAGTGGTACGTAAGGCAAAGAAAAATCACGCGGTGGTGGTGTGGCTGTATGCCCCGGGATTCCTAAATCCGGAGGCGGAAAAGGTAATGGACAATGGGCACATAGAGAGCCTTATCGGAATGCATGTGGGTAGAATTGACCATACCTGCTCTCCACGGTTTAAGATTACAGACTTGTCTCATCCCGCAGTGCGCTATGCAGTGGAGGACAGGCGCTACGGCTTTATCGACAGGGATGTGCACAGCAATGTATGGCTGGACAATGTGCTGTCTCCGGCCTATATGACGCCAGGCTTTTATATTGATGATCCCAGTGCGCATATACTGGGAACCTACTGTGAACTGGGGCTCCCCGCCTATGGGATCAAGGAGATGGATGGGTGGACCAGCGTCTACTGCGCGCCCCAGATTCTCCGCTCAGAGCTTTTGGCATCTCTGGCTGAATACGCCGGGTGTCATTTGTACAATACCCAGGATGATGTGATTTATGCCAATGCCAATTTTGTCACCATTCACGCCTCCTATAAAGGAAAGCATACCATTCGCTTTAAACAGCCATGCAGTCCTTACGAGGTTTATGAGAAGCAGTATTACGGACACAATATAACAGAACTTACCATCCCCATGCGGCTGGGAGATACCTTGATGTTCTCGCTGCAAGGTGAGTGCTGATTGCTTTTTAGGGCTTCCGTTTTCAAAATCTTTCCTTGACACAGTTGCTTCCAGGTGCCATAATACGGTTCAACAGACAAGAAATCGGAGGCCTGCTCTGCTATGTTGAAAAAGCTTACAACCGAGAAACAGATGAAATTTCTATGCCTGCTCTGCTGCCTTGCCTACTTCATGAGCTATATGACACGGTTAAATTACGCTGCCTGTATGGTGGAGCTGCAAGGCGTCCTGGGCGCCAGCAAGAGCATAGCAGGCCTGCCAGTGACAGCGTGCTTTTTGAGCTATGGGTTTGGGCAGATTATCTGCGGTATTTTGGGGGACAAATTTAAGCCCCAGAGAATGATATTCACGGGGATCATAGGGGCATGTAGCTGCAATCTGCTGGTGGCATGCTGCCCTAGGATGGAGATTATCATTCCAGTATGGTGTGCAAACGGTTTCTTTCAGGCCATGCTCTGGCCGCCTATGGTGCGGATTATGGCCGAGTGCCTGAGCTTGAAATGGTACCAGCACTGCTGTGTGCTGGTGACCATGGCCTCCTCTGCCGCCACAATTGTAGTCTATGTATTTACGCCGGTGTGCATCCAGGTTTCCGGCTGGAGAGCTGTGTTCCTTGTGCCGGCAGTGCTGGGGGTAGGGGCGGCTTTTGTGTGGTGGTTTTATACCAGGCAGCTTACGGCCGGTGAGGCCCAGAGGACTACAGAGAATACCTGTGACAGTGGTCTGGACACAACGGCCCCAGAGATATCGCAGGGGACTGGGGAGACACCAAAGAACCAGAAGTCTCTGCTGGTGCAGATAATGACAGACGCTCCCTTGGCTGTGATTTTGCAGGCCATCATTCTGCAGGGAACCCTGCGGGATGGGATTACCACCTGGATGCCTGTATATTTAAGTGAGAACTTCGGCATGAGCAATGCCAGCTCTATTTTGTCTGCGGCGGCGTTGCCCATCTTTAGTGTGTTCAGTGTCCTGTTTGCCTCTGCCCTTTTAGGGCGTCTGAAAAGTGAGGTTTTCACAGCGGCATGTCTCTTTGGCGCAGGAGCTGTGGCGGGGGTGGCAATGCTGGCAGCCTTTGACAGCTTGCCGGTGGTGTGCATTGTGATGATGACGCTGATCACCGGGTGTGCCCACGGCATCAACCTGATGCTGATCAGCCGTGTGCCTGGACGCTTTACCAGATATGGCAAGGTATCCTCCGTATCGGGACTGCTGAATTCAGCTACTTATGTGGGCAGCTCCCTGTCTACCTACGGCTTCGGAGCCGTGGCGGAGGCAGCCGGATGGATGCCGGTGGTGGGCATCTGGGTAGGAATCTGCGTGGCAGGTATGGTATTGATGCTGGCAGCCAAAAGAAAATGGGCCCGGTTCTGCGGGTCTTAGAAAAGCTTCATTCTGTTCACACCTTCAAACTGGAAGGTGCAAGTCCAGTCTCTCGCTTGAAGGCTCTGGAGAAATAGCTCTGGTTGTTGAAGCCCAACTGTTCAGCCACATTTGAGACGCTTTCTCCGCTTTGCAAAAGCTCTGCTGCTGCCCGAATTTTTAGCTTCAATAGATACTTATGGATCCCAATCCCTGCATATTTGTCGAAAATGCGTTTCAGACTTGCCTCGCTGACATTACAATGCCTGGCAGTTTCCCGCACAGAAGGCTGGCCGTGTACATGGCTGCTCAAGTAACTGATAGCCTTGCGGAAAATCACTGCGTCCGGTGCTGAGGACACGGAGGACACAGCGCCTGTCTCAGCCAGAGAGAGCATCAATTGCTGGAGATAGATGGCTACCATTTGAGAGTAGGTGGGCAAAATGCCAAAAGGCTCCAGGTACAGATAAGGACTTCTGGCAGAGGGCATGGGGGATTTTGCTTTCTCTGATCTGGCATGGATGAAGGAAAGCATAGAGGCGATGATGTCCTGTTGGGCATGGGACAGATCGAATACCTTTTCCTCCAGAAAAGCGGTGAGAGGGCCTTCTGCTGTAAAAGAGAAAATCAAAAGCTGGGCACCATGGGCACCATTTACAATGAATTTATGAAATTCCAGAGGCTTGTGGAAAATGATGGAGCCCCCGGAGAGATTATAGACTCTCTCATTTCCAGACACACAGACTTCTCCACTTTTGATATAGACACACTCCCAGAAATTGTGGGTCTCTCCGGGAAATGCATAGCCGTTTTCATAATGTACCTCAAAGAGAGAGTACATATCTGTAATGCGAATCTGTTCTCTGACAGGGTAAGATATCCAGGGCATAGCGTTCTCCTTGTTGAGCCAAAAGTGTATATAAATGAGCTGTTATCATATAGATATATACTTTTTCTAATGCTATGATACCAATTGTAGGAGATGCTGTAAAGTCATTTTTGATCATAATATGGAGGGATACCAGATGAAAGACATCAGAGTGGGATTTATCGGACTGGGTGGCAGAGGACAGGGATTGCTGGAATGGGTAGTGCTTGCCCAGGGAGAGCAGGTAGTGGCGGTTTGCGATGCCTATGAGGACAGAGCCCAGAAGGGCGCTGAGATTGTGGAAAAATGCGGACAGAATAAGCCTGCCATATATTTGGATTACAAGGATGTAATTAACGATGAAAATGTAAATACCATCATTGTGGCTACCGCCTGGGAGAGCCATGTGAGGATTGCGCTGGCAGCTATGTACGCAGGCAAGGCAGTGGCCATTGAAGTGGGCGGGGCCTATGAGCTGAAGGACTGCTATGATCTGGTGGAGGCCTACGAGAAGACAGGTACGCCGTTCATGCTCCTGGAGAACTGCTGCTTTGGCAGACGTGAGATGATGGCGCTGAATATGGTGAAATTAGGTCTGTTTGGTGAGGTGGTGCACTGCGCTGGGGGATACCAGCATGATCTGCGCAGTGAGATCGCCTTTGGCAAGGAGAACAGACATTACAGGCTTCGGAATTATATCAGCAGGAATTGTGAAAACTATCCCACCCATGATCTGGGACCCATTGCAAAGGTGCTGGACATCAATCACGGCAACCGGATGGTGACATTGAGCTCCACAGCCTCCAAAGCAGTGGGACTTAGAGATTACATCAGGGCCAATAAAAGTGACGATGAGCGCCTGATGGATCAGACCTTTGCCCAGGGGGATGTGGTGACTACGGTGATCAAATGCGCCAGAGGGGAGACCATCGTCCTGACATTAGACACTACACTGCCCAGATACTATACTCGAAACTTTACTGTGAGAGGAACCAAGGGCATGTATGAGGAGGTGACGGATTCTGTTTTCCTGGACAGGAAGGAGGACACTGCCCATGACTTTGACTGGCGGGACAACTGTGTGGGCAATGCCAAAGACTACGAGTCAGAATACGATCATCCCGTGTGGAAGAAATATATTGCAGAGGGCGTCAAGGGCGGTCATGACGGCATGGACTGGCTGGAGTTCGAGACATTCTTCAGATGCCTGCGGGAGGATGCGCCTATGCCTGTAGATGTGTATGACGCAGCCAGCTGGATGGCAGTGACGGTGCTCTCCGAGATGTCTATAGCAAGGGGCGGCGCCGTGGTGGACTTCCCTGATTTTACTGGCGGAAGGTGGCATATGGCAGTGGATGAGAATGAGAGAGAGCGGCTATGAACAGAGAAATCAATCGGAATGAAATATTGGAACATTTTGACATAAGTGCTGTGACAGAGAGCTATGGCAATGGCCACATCAATGACACCTACCTGGTCACCATGCCTCGTTATATCCTGCAGAGGATCAACACCTCCATCTTTACAGATCCAGATGGTCTGATGGAGAACATCGAGAATGTCACTTCTTTTTTGCGGAGGAAAATTGCGGCTGACGGTGGAGATGTCCGCAGCACCCTGACAGTGGTTCCCACAAAGGATGGGAAGCTGTACTACAGGGTGGACCAGGAAAATGTATTCCGTGTCTACAGGTTTGTGGAGGGGACGAAGACCATCGAGAACAGTAGAACACCAAAGGATCTGTATGAGGCGGGTGTAGGCTTTGGCCATTTCCAGAAATTGCTGGCGGATTTCCCAGTGGAAAAGCTACATGAGACCATCAAGGATTTCCACCATACCCCTAAGCGCGTGGAAGCCCTGCGGGAGGCTATCCGACAGGACAAGGCAGGTCGGGTGGGCAGTGTAGCGGCAGAGATAGCCTTTGCGCTGGAGAACGCCTCCTGGACGGACAGCGTGGTGAAGGGGATGGAGGCAGGCAGGATTCCGGTCCGCGTGACCCACAATGACACCAAGATCAACAATATCCTATTCGATCCGGAGAGCGGGAAGGCCGTGTGCGTCATTGACCTGGACACAGTTATGCCGGGAAGTATGCTGTATGATTTTGGGGATGCTCTTCGGATAGGCGGTTCCACAGCGGCTGAGGATGAAGTGGAGCTGGATAAGGTATGGTTTGACGAGAAGGCATTCCAGGCCTTTGCAAAGGGGTACTTAAGCCAGATGCGGGAGGCTTTGACAGAGGACGAGCTGGCGCTATTGCCTTTATCCGTGAAGCTGATGACCTACGAGTGCGGCATCCGGTTTCTGACGGACTATCTGAACGGAGATACTTATTTCAAGATTCACAGAGAGCACCACAATCTGGACCGGGCCAGGAACCAGTTCAAGCTGGTGGCGGATATTGCTGCCAAGGAAGCGATATTGGCTGGGCTGGTGGAGGCTGGGGTGAGGTAAAATACAATTGTATATTGTAAGGGGGATCCCCGTAGAGCTTGTGTTGACAAGCTTTGCGGGGATTTTTTTGTAGGGATATTTAGATATTGAACATAAAAAGAGAGAGCCGGAAGATAAATGATAATAATATGACAAGGTTTATGAAAAATATTTCAAATATATAGTCATAAAAATGTGACGAAAATTAACTGGAAAATAATGTAATTTTTAGTAATGACAATATTATGACAATATTTGAACATAAAACACGATAATATTGGCATAAAAACGAAAAATATTTAGAAATATATTGACAATGTTATATTGATGTGATAGCATTCGTATAAAGAGTTGACAATTGAGGGGCTGCAGGGGAAATATGAACAAGACGAGAATCACGCATTATCCTGTGGAGGATGTGGATTTTGAGAAAAATAGTATTCTGAATCGGAACCTGTTTCAGATCGTTTTAAACATAGGGGCACCGCTATTGGCAGTGCAGCTGATTTCGATACTGCTGGTTTCGTATACCAACGATATATACAGCAAGTATTTCGGAAAACTGGTATTCCTGATAACGGGCGTGGTAAATGCAGCCCTCTCTCTGTTTCAGGGAGCTTATGGAAGTGTGAGCTCTGCCACATGGATCAGAAGCGCAGGCACTTATGCACAGGAAGAACAAAGCTATGCCAACAAGGTGGCGGTAAATTCGCTGTACTCAGTGACCCTAATGGTATTTCTCTGTATTCTGATTCTTCTGTTTGGCAAGAATAGCTTATTTCGCATGATGGGCATCCCCCAGGAAATTTATAGAGAAGCTGGGATGTATTATTACACGCAGATGCTTCTCATGCCCTTTGGCGGTATCAACAACATGTTAAATATCATCATTACTGCTAGAGGGAGCAGGAGCATGGTGTTTATGGAAAATTTGATGCATGTCAGTGTTCAAGCCACTGCAGCAGTAGTGTTCATTGTGGTTCTAAGGCTGGGGCTATGGGGTTTCCTGTTGGGGAGCATTCCTGTGGCATTCCTACATATATGCATTCAAATTAGACTTCTACAGAAATGCGGTTTCTTTGTTGGACTAAAAAAGGAGAGCTTCAAGCCAGAGTGGAGAAGGATATTCGGAAATGTGAAATACGGCTGTTTAATGTACCTGCAAATGATTCTCTGCTGCATGAGTGAAATGGCTATCTCTGCCCAGAGTAATCGCTATCTGGATATGGACGCTATTGCTACAGTAAGTGTTTTGCTGCCTGTGACAGGGCCTTTGAATATATGTTCTACTCTATGTAGTGTCTTCGTCCCTCAAAATTATGGGGCAGGAAGGACCATACGGTTGAGGCGATTTGTGTCTGGTTCCATTCGATTTGCAGCCATGTACGGCATAGGATGTGTCTGTTTCTATGTATGTGCAGGGAAATGGTATTTCAGTACGCTGTTCAAGGATCCGGTGATGATAGCGCTGGGCAGAGAGTATTGGTTCTGGTATGGATTAAGCTGTCTTCCCCTGGCGATGATTTGTGCCATACGTTTTTTCTTTGACAGTGTAGGTATGGCAAAAGTATCTATGCTCTCTGGGATAGGTGAGCTGCTGGGGAGGCTGGTATGCGCTTTCTGGCTGATTCCCAGCTTTGGCTATATAGGACGTTTTGTGGCACCACTGTTTGGCTGGGGGCTTGGAGGGACACTTATGATTGTCATGTACTTTGTGCTACAAAAGAGTGTTTACCAGAGATGCGATGAGAATGCAGAAAAGTTAAAGAACAGGAAGGCGGTTGCTCTATGAAATATTTCATAGCCATAGATGGAGGAGGAACAAAGCTTCAGGCGATCTTGTATGATCAGGACCTGCACATTGTGAAAACTGCTAGAGTCCTTGGGGTGAACTCTAATTTTAAGTCAGTGGAACATATAGAAATGGAAATCTGGCAGCTGGCAAAGGACTTGAGTCTGGAAGAGATCAAAGAGATAGAATATGTAAGCCTGAGTGTAGCAGGAGATAGGGAATTGCTGCTGGACAGTCTGAAAAACCACTGCAGGGTAAAGAACATTTGCTGCTATGGGGAAGGAGAGGTGGCTTTGGCTGCTGCAGGTGTGCTCTACGGTGTGGCTGCTCAATCAGGGACAGGCTCCGATGCATTTCTGATCCAGCCTGGTGTCCGGGATACTGTAGGAGGCTGGGGCGCTGTGCTAGGAGATGAGGGAAGTGGATACGACTTGGGAGTGCGAACTTTAAAGGCGGCCATCTACGCTTATGACGGACGAGGGCCTAATACGATTTTGCTGGATTTGGTGCTGGAGAGATGGAAACTGTCCCACCCATGGGAGATGATAGAGAAATTGGCCAGGGATCCGGATTATAGACGGCAGGCAGCATCGGCCACGTATCTGACTGCGGAGGCGGCTGAGATGGGAGATAGCGTAGCAATCGGGCTTTATGAGGAAGCAGCCCATGTCCTTTCACATCAGGTGCTGACGCTTGTTGGGCGATATGGTGGTGTGTGGGTAGGCCCGATTGTGGCCTCTGGCGGAACCTGGAAAGGGCAGGGCAGGATGTTTGAGACCTTTCGCCAGGATATTCTGTGGAAATATCCGAAAGCAGTTGTAATTCGGCCTTTTGTTGAACCAGTAGTGGGCTGTATCCTTCGACAAAGATTGGAGTCAGGGGAGGAGACAGAGAAGCTGAGAGACATTATTGAGGAGCGATTTTCCCAATTCCGAATATAGGAAGGGTGGAGGAATGTCAAAGCAAAACGGAAGGAGGTGAACAAATGAAGGCGACAGAAGCTTATTACAAACGAACCATGGAAGTTTTGGAAGAGGCCTTTGCAGAGGAAGCGGAGCCTATGGAACGGGCAGCTATGGTGCTGGCAGAAGCCAACAGGGAAAAGAAATCTATTTTCGCATTTGGCTGTAACCATGCAGGCCTGATTACCCAGGAGCTTTTCTATCGGACAGGTGGCATGGTGACTGTGAATCCAGTTCGTGTCCCAGGGATGTTGCTGGAGGTATCGCCGATTACTATGAGCAGTGAAATTGAGCGACTGGATGGATATGGACAGGTGATTTTCAATTCTTTGCCAACAGATAAGGGAGATGTTATTATCATACATTCTGTCTCTGGACGAAACGCAGTACCCATTGACATGGCAAAAGCGGCAAAGGAAAAGGGATTGACAGTAATCGTGATGACCAACATGAACACGACCACAACAGTATCTTCTAGACACAGAACAGGGAAAAAGTTGTATGATTACGCGGATATCCTCATTGACAATCACGGGGATCGGGGAGATGCATCCATCCAACTGGAGGGCTTTGTACAAAAAATTGGGCCCACCTCCACAGTAGTAGGTGCAGCGATTCTGAACGCAATCGTTGTCAGGGCCTGTGAAATATTGATGGAAATGGACATTCAGCCCCCTGTGTTCATGAGCGGCAACATAGACGGGGGCGATGCTTACAACAAAGAGATTATTACTCAGTATCGAGAACATATTTTTTACATGTGACTGGAGGATGCTGTACTGGAATAGGAGGTTTTTATGAGTTTATTGGATCGCTATCAGCAGGCTGTCTATGATTTGCTGTTCAAGGTAAGAAGCACCCAGAGGGACACAATCCAGAAGGCTGGAGAGATTGTTGCAGAGGCTGTGACCCATGGCGGCCATGTCTATTTGTATAGAATTTGCCATTCTATTGAGATGGACTTGTATGAAAGAGGAGGAGGTCCTGTTTTCTACCAGCTTTACAAGGCAGGGGAAACACAGCTAGAACCCGGTGACGTAATGTTTGTCAGCTCTGTGTCTGGTCGGACATTAGATGTGGTGAACCTGGCCTATGATAAAGTGCAGAAGGGTGTACAAGTAATTGCCTTGACCAGTATGGAATATGCGAAAGCTGTGGAACCGGTGCATGAATCTGGAAAGAGACTGCACGAGATCGTGACGCTTGCCTTGGACAACTGTGCACCTGCTGCTGAGGCTATGCTGGAGGTGGAGGGCTTGGAGGCAAAATTCGCTGCAGCTTCCGGGATCGCATCTGACTTCATCATGTGGAGTGTTACTGCGGTGGTGGTGGAAACCATGCTGCAGAAGGGCTGCAGGCCTGGAATCCTGAAGAGCTTTAACTTTCCAGGAGGCGGACTATACAATGATGAGTTGCGGAAGCGCTATCAGGAATGTGGCTTTTAAGAACCTGAGATGGAATTAGAATGCTGCGAAGGAGGCGGAATGAGAGGAAATATGAGGAATGAATTTCCCATAAAACAGATGACCATTGGCGGCATTGACATTGCCCAATATACCATTGTCTATCCAAAGGATGGGAATGTCAGTCTACAAAAGGCAGCAGTTCTTTTGGCGCAGATGATCCATAAAGCCACAGGGTATGAACTGACGGTTGCAGATGATTCTCAGCTGACAGATTACGAAATTATATTGGACAAGACACATCGGGACACGGAAGAATTGAAACGAATGAGAGCACTCATAAAAAATGACGGATACGCAATTTTGGTGGAGCATGGAAGACTCTATATTACTGGAGTCAATGCCAGAGGGACCAGGAACGGCATATTTACTTTTCTGGAAGACCAAATGGGGTTCCGCTTCTATACGAGGGAGTTTCTTGTCATCCGTGAGGCAACCGGCATAGAGATACTGGAAGGGACAAAAAAGGTCTATGGACCTGACTTTGAATACCGCGAGGTATATTGGCTTCCAGCCTACGGTGATAGGGAGTTATCCTCCATGCACAGACTGAATGGCAAACGGGAAGGGGACGATGGCATCAATATAGAGTATGCCCTATTCGTGCACACTCTGTCTGTACTGTTGGACGAACCTCACCAGATGAACTGCCAGCCCTGCCTGTCTGATGAGAAAGTCTATCAGAGGGTGCTCTCTAATGTGAGAAAGAAGTTGGACGAGAATCCCAACGCCACAATTATTTCTATATCCCAGAATGACTCTGAAGGGGAAGGATGTGGATGCCAGTGTGAGAAATGCAGAGCTATTGACCAGGCGGAGGGCACTCCTATGGGCTCACTGCTCCGGTTTGTGAACCGTATCGCGGAGGCGATAAAAGAGGATTATCCCCATATATTGGTGGACACTCTTGCCTATAGATATACCAGAAAGGCGCCGAAGACTCTTGTGCCTGCGGACAATGTCATCATTCGGCTCTGCTCCATAGAATGCGATTTTGCGCATCCCATTTCCGATGAGAAGATTGGAGGCAACCTAGCTTTTAAAAAGGACATTGAAGAGTGGGCAAAAATTTGCAAACGATTATATGTCTGGGACTATACTACGAATTTTGCATACTACCTGGCACCCTTTCCCAATCTATATACAATTTATGACAATATACAATTTTTTAAGGAGCACAATGTAGTAGGGCTTTTTGAGCAGGGGAATGCGCAGTCGCCTACAGATGACTTCGGCGAGCTGCGAGGATATCTAATCGCTAAGCTTTTATGGAATCCCAATATCAGCAGGGAGGAATATCTGGACCTAATGGACGAGTTCCTGCAGGACTATTATGGGGCGGGATGGCGCTATATTAGGGAGTATATTGACAGAATCACCACCAGGGCCTCTGCTAATGGCTTTCAGATATATAGTATGCCTGTACAATATCTAACTGCGAAAGGCGGAGACAAAGAGGAAGATCGGGCTTTTTGGAATGAGATGCTGAAACTTTGGGATGATGCACTTGACATGGCAGAATCCGAAGAGCAGCGAAATCATGTCAGGCAGTCCAGACTCCAGGCAGAGTTCTATCTTCTGTACGCACACTTTGACCATCAGGACGGACGCTTTGAGGAATTCTACAGACAGCTGAAGGAGTTTGGCATCACTATGCACCGTGAGGGTGTGAAACTACCAGACGTGACAGATTTTAGCCCAGGCCTAGCTGGGTGGTATGAAACATAATGAAACCCCATTCGGTTTTTGCATAAAAAAGGTGGAAGGAGGATAGAGACATTTTTTAGCAAGGAGCTTGTAACGTAAAGAATAACAAGGAATACGAGGACGAGGAGGAACAAAATGAAGAAAAATGGGACAAAAGGATTAGCATTATTGTTGGCATTGGTAATGATGCTGGCCGCTTGTGGAAACGGCGACCTAAAAGAGAACAGTCAGCAGGCGGAGGGAGCTGATGGGGACTACCCGGAATACCTGAACATGGAAAGTGCTTATCCGATTATCAAGGATGCGTATAAAGATGACATCAGACTACGAATGGCTTACACCATGGAAAACAATGCGGATGAGTGGGATGACTTGTGGCTGTCCCAATACTTTGAGGGCAAATATAATGTGGTGTTCGACACAGAAGGAATTGCAGGAAATACATTGAGTGACAGGAAGAATATCATGTTTTCCTCAGGAGATTTGCCTGACATCATGATGGAGATGAGGGTCAGCAATTCTGAAATCATGCAATATGGCGTGGAAGAGGGCATGTTCTTGAAAATGGACGAGTATATCAGCGAAGAGCTGACACCGGGTATCTGGCATTTCCTGTATGGAGACTATGCAGCGGAGAAGGCGGATTGTACGGCACTGGATGGACATATTTATACATTGCCTTATCTCATTTCAAAAGAGAACGCCACAGCCCATGATTACATTATACTCTACGAGCCCTATTTCGATGAAGTGGGTGTGGGGCTGCCTGAGACTCTCGACGAATTTGTGGATGCCATGTACAAGATCAAGGAGCAGGATCCAGGTAATGTGGGAAGTGAGAATATGTATCCCTGGGGCGGAGGCATGGGGATAGACGGAGATTGCTGGTATATTCTCAATTCTCTAGGCTATATTACAGACAGCAATTACGGAATGGGTCCTGCCATCCGCAATGGGGAGGTAGTGATCCCGGTATACGACATGGATGTGTATCAGGAATACCTGAAAGTGATGAACCAGTTCTATACGGATGGTATCATCAATCCCAACTTCTTCACCATTGAGAGCAGCGAAGTGACAGCGCAGGTGACAGCCGGACAGAACGCTTCCTACTATATCAGTCGGAGTGTGATAGGGCAGTCTAACGATGGGTGGGTAGCAGCCAAGCCGCTTACGAGCCAATGGAATGAGACTCCTGCAACCCGCGAAGGTACTTTTTGTATCCCAGGTAATTTACTTATCTCTGCTGATACAGAGCACCCGGAGTTGTGTATGCGCATTCTGGACATTTTTTTCAATGATGTGACAGATAACTGCTACCAGATGGCATTTGGTGCTGACGAGAAATACAGCTATGGATTTGCTCCGAGAATGATTTGGAATGAGGAGGAAGGCAGGTTCGTAGAGAACACAGATGGGATACCAGAGGGTATGAGTGGTTATTCCTATTGGGTAGATAAGATGTTGGGATTCTATCCTCATCTTGGCGCAATGTTCCTTGAAGAGTGCGCGGATGTACACACAAGGTCTGTAGGACATGAACCTAAGGTGGTACCTCCGGAAGGGATTGCTATGTCGCTTTTGGAGAATGTATGGCCTTATGCGGCGGAGGGCTTTCCATGGAATTATTATGTAGAGCCAGAGATGGATGAAAGAATGGCGGACCTGGAGACAGTAATCAATCCTTATATAAGGGAGCAGGTGGCCCTCTTCATCACAGGTGAGCGACCGCTTACGGAAACAGCTGCCTTCAAGAAAGAATTGGAAGACATGGGTATTGAGGAATTACAAGGAATCTACAAAACTATCTACGATAATTACCAGAAAAATAAAACTAATTAAACATTTTGCTGCAAAGGGAAGAATGAAAGCAACACCATTCCCCTTTGCAGCTTAAGAGTCTGTATATGGCCTTGCGTCATGCATAGCGGGGCAGAGAGGTATGGCAATGAAAAAACGTGACAAGCTAACTTTCACGAAACTCTTCCGCGATTGGAGACTATATGTCCTTTTGCTACCATCTATGATCTACCTGTTTGTTTTTTCCTACATGCCTATGTACGGAGTTCAAATTGCTTTCCGAGATTTCTCTCCCAGAAAGGGTATCTGTGGCAGCGACTGGGTATGACTGAAATATTTTGTGAAATTTATGAATTACCCGAATTTTAGGTTGCTGATGATGAACACGCTGCGGATTGGATTGTATGGCCTGGCAACATTCCCCTGTTCTATTATTTTTGCGCTGATGTTGAATGAGGTGCGCAGTAAGGCCTTTAAGAAAAGTGTCCAGATGATTAGCTATATCCCTCATTTCTTGTCCACAGTAGTGGTATGCTCCATGCTCACACTGTTCTTCAACCAAAAGACAGGTGTCGTCAACACCATTATCGAGTTCCTAGGGGGCACCCGGACGGATTTCATGACAAAAGCTACATATTTTGAGGACATTTATGTCTGGAGTGGCGTATGGCAGGGGCTAGGCTTTGGTTCGATTATCTATATGGCTGCGCTGGCAAGTGTGCCACTGGAACAGATAGAAGCAGCTCGCATAGACGGCGCCACACGAATGCAGATCATATGGCATGTCAACATCCCCTATATCCTGCCTACAGTCATTATCATGCTGATTTTTGCATGTGGCGGAATCCTTGGTGTGGGATACGAGAAAATATTGCTTCTGCAGAATGACCTGAACCTATCCAGATCCCAGGTGATCTCCACCTATGTATATGAAATCGGTATTCGGGGGGGACAGTTCAGCTACTCTTCCGCAATCGGTCTGTTCAACACGATTATCAATGTAACCATACTGGCTATTGTAAATTGGATTGCAAAGAAGGTCGGCGAAACCAGCATTTGGTGAAAAAGACGGTCAAAAGCTGACTGTGAAGTTCCTGCTGAGCGAAGGAAACT
>CANRZC010000003.1 GCA_947644185.1 uncultured Acetatifactor sp. | reverse complement strand
ATTTTCTGTGTTACTCCAATTGACTCTGCCATACAGATAAATCCTCCTGCTTGCGTGTTTTTTATTATAGTCTACCAGTAAAGAAAAAGCAACTAAAATAAAAAGCGCCAAAAATAACAATAAATTTAGCCATTTTTCACATTGTTTGTAAAGAAAGAAAGGGTTATAAATATAGTACAGGGTATTGACAAATCAAATTACCCAAATTAGTGAGGATAGAAGGAGGAAGAGTTGTGGAGAAACGTGAAAAAATCAAGGTAGGAATTGTGGGGGCTGGTAATATTGCTAATTCTGCCCATTTGCCAGCATATCAGAACTGTGGGAATGCAGTGCCCGTAGCCATCTGTGATATCAATTTTGAACGGGCGAAGAAGACAGCCGAGACCTATGGGATAGAACAGGTATATTCCTCTGTGGAGGAGATGCTGCAAAAGGCTGACATTGAGGCAGTGGATATCTGTACCTGGAATAACGGTCATGCGCCTGTGTGTATTGCCGCGGCAAAAGCCGGAAAGCATGTGCTCTGCGAAAAGCCTCTGGCCATGAATCTATCCCAGGCTCTGGAGATGCAGAAGGCTGTAGACGACGCCGGAGTCATCTTTATGCTGGCAGTGCCCTCCCGCTTTGGCTATGAAAACATGTATTTGAGAGATATGTATGAAAAGGGAGAGCTGGGAGAGGTGTACTATGCGAAGACCTCAGCCATAAGACGCAGAGGCACGCCTACTGGCTGGTTTACGGACAAAAAGACCTCTGGGGGCGGTCCGGTGATCGATATCGGCATTCATCGCATTGACGCGGCCTGGTACCTGATGGGAAATCCAAAGCCAGTGCGGGTGTCTGCCAATGTGTTCACTAAGATAGGAAATTACCAGACAAAGGGTGTGAGCCGCTGGATCGGCACGCCCTGCCCGGACAATCAGTTTGACTGCGAGGACTCTGGCGCAGGTGTGATTCACTTTGAGAATGGAGCCACTATGCTCTTTGAAGCCAGCTGGGCCCTGAACACCCAGTCAAAGGAGGAGACCATTATCTGTGGCACAAAGGCAGGGGCAACTTTAGAGCCCTTTACCATCTATGGAGAGAGAAATGATCACCTGAGCACAGACAATATTACCGTATTTAACAGCGATAAGAAATTCCTGCTGGAGATTGAGCATTTTGCAGACTGCGTGTTAAAGGGTACCAGGGAGACCAAATATCCCATGTCTCAGGCGGTGGATATGCAGCGGATGCTCCAGGCCATCTATGACTCTGCGAAAAGCGGGAAGGAAATCATACTGTAGGATGGCTGGCAGTAAGGGCGATCCTTGTAAAATGCAGGTATAAAAGGAGAATACATATATGAAGAGTTGTGTCAGTACCTATAGCTATCAGAGATTATACGGGGAAGGCGGGTTTACCCGATTTGACGCTATTGACAAGACAAAGGAGCTGGGCTGTGAGGGTATAGAGTTCGTCCTGGACGACAATCCCCCGGACGGCAGCACCCCCAGGGAGCATGCCCTGGCCCTGACCCAGCACGCCAGAGAGCTGGGGCTAGAGGTGCCCATCTACACCACAGGCGCCAATGTATTTGTGGCGGATCCAGAGCGGGAGATCGAGAGAGTGTGCAAGCATATCGATATCGCGGCAGAGTGCGGCATTGGGCTGCTGCGCCATGACGTGACCTGGGAGTATTATGAGGGCTACGAGGGCGTGAAAACCTATAAGAAGGTCATTGAGAAGGTAGCGCCTGTGATAGGAAAGATTGCGGATTACGCCAAGACAAAGGGAGTGCGCACCTGCAGCGAGAACCATGGCAGGCTCATGCAGGACAGCGACCGCATGGTGGAGCTGTACACGGCAGTGGACAATACCAACTATGGCTTTCTGTGTGATATGGGAAATTTCGGTGGCGTAGATGAAGACTGCTCTGTAGCTGTATCCAGGCTGCTGGAGCTCATTGTCCATGTCCATGCAAAGGACGTGTTCATCCGCTCCGGCATGTCCTACAATCCCGGAAGAGGCTATAACCGTTCTCGGGGTGGAAATTACCGCAGGGCTACCATTTTCGGCCATGGGGATGTGCCCACCTTCCAGATCCTTTCTGCCATCAAGGCTTCCGGCTATGACGGGTATGTATCGCTGGAGTTTGAGGGCCTAGAACCTGTGCTGGAGGCGGTCTCCATTGGCACGGAAAACATACAGAGAATGATAGCGGATTTGGACAGAGCCTGACAGGGGACAGAGCTGCAAGAGAAAAAAGAGGGACGAAGCATATGAATATCAGAAACGGACGGATCCTTAGGGGAGGGGACAATCAATTTATCTCCACAGACATGACTGTGGAGGAGGGAAAAATCAAGGCCTTCGGGAAAGCGAAAGAGAGCGCAGAGGACTTTGACGCATCAGGCTTGTACGTAATTCCTGGATTCATTGACACTCATGACCACGGGTGTGTAGGCGTGGAATTTGCAGCAGAGGACGAGGATTTTGAGAAGGCAAGGGTATGGCTGGCCAGGCAGGGCATCACTGGCCTGGCACCTACGGTGAGAGCCCTGCCCATAAAGGATTGTATCGCCGCGGAAAAAAATATTCTCAGGGAGGCGAAAAAGCCGTCAAAGGGCGCTAGGATTCTGGGGATCCATGTGGAGGGACCTTTTGTCTCTCAGAATCGAAGAGGCGCTATGTGTCCTCCCGACATTACCTGTGAGCCGGAGGCATTAAAAGAGATGGCACAGGCAGCGGAGGGTATGCTAAAGATCATGACCATGGCGCCAGAGCGGGAGAATGCTCTGGAGGTTATTCGGGCTGCTGGTGAGTTGGGGGTCAAGATTTCCCTGGGCCACAGTGAGGCGGAGTACGAGACCGCAGAGGCTGCCATAGAGGCAGGGGCAGACCGAATCACCCACGTCTTTAATGCCATGCGTCCCCTGTATCACCGCCATACCGGAATCCTGGGGGCGGCGCTTACGGATGATCGTGTGACCTGTGAAATGATCTGTGATTTTGTGCATTTGGACGAGGCTGCGGTGCGTTTGGTGTATCGGCTCAAGGGGGCGGACCGGATCACCATTATCAGCGACTCTGGCTGCATGACCGGTTTGGGCGACGGAGAGTACCGCGTGGGAGACAAGGGACAGCTTCGCATTGTGAAGAACGGCGTGTGCACAACCCCGGAAGGGACCATTGCGGGAAGCTGTGTCAGTATGCTGGCAGGGGCGAAGAATCTGTTAAGCATGGGGATTCCTCTGGAGGAGGTATCCGTCATGGGCTCCTTGAATCCCGCCAAGGCGCTGGGGGCAGCGGACCTGGTAGGCTCTCTGGAAGAAGGAAAGGCAGCGGATTTTGTGGTGTGCGATGACAAGCTGAACATAAAGGCTGTGTTTATCGATGGAAAGAAGATCGAGATGTAGTGAAACGGAATCTCCGGGCATGGACGGCTGATTGGCATGGCGTTGCCTGGAGGGACCTGTGGCAGATGTGTCAGAAGCCAGGGACAGACGGCTGCGGACAGTTGCCGGAGGACAAGGAGGAAAAGGATGGGCAGAGAAAATTGTATCAACTGGGATAGCTTAGAGACTTATCTGAGCGCGGATGTAGTAGTCTGTGGCGGTGGTTCGGCAGGGGTGTTTGCCGCCATAGCGGCCGCCAATGAGGGGGCCAGTGTGCTGCTGGTGGAGAGCCAGGGAGGCTTAGGGGGCAGTGCCGTGGGAGGCCTTGTGATGCCCTATATGACTGTGCGGATTCCAGGGGAGCCCAGGTGCTCTTACCTGCATAGGGAGCTGGACAGGCGGGTGGAGGATTACTTTAAGGACAAATACGTGAAGAATTCCGCGGATCCTGTGATATTCGGCATTATCCAGGAGCAGATGTGCGCGGAGAGCGGCGTGAAGGTGCTGTTTCACGCCACAGTTTGCGGCGCCAAAGTGGAGGCGGGCCAGATTCAGGCCATCGGCGTGGCCTGCAAGGACGGTATCCGGAAAATTGAGGGCAAAGTGTTTATCGATTGTACCGGAGACGCCAGTCTGGCAGTGCTGGCAGGGGCAAACTATACCAAGGGACATCCAAAGAGCGGTGTGAACCAGCCCATGAGCCTGCGCTATCTGGTGGACGGGGTGGACATGGAGGCATTCGGAGATTTCCTGGACAGCTTCGGGGATCCGGCTACCACCTCCGGCAGGGGAGGCGGCAGCATGTATGCCGCTGTGTGGAACAAGACAGAGAGCGCCCTTAAGCCCCTGTTTCGAGAAGCCATTGCAAACGGGGATCTGACAGAGCAGGATATGGCTTACTGGCAGATGTTCCGGGTGCCTGGCAGAGAAAAGGGACTGGCCTTCAACAACCCGGAGTTTTTTGACCTGACAGATGCCTGTGATCCTATGCAGCTCACAGAAGTACAGCTGCGGGGAAAGGCATTTATCTTCAGACAGCTTATGTTCTACAAAAAGTATTTTAAGGGCTTTGACGATGCCTATATTTCCAGCATTGCCCCCATGGTGGGTATCCGGGAGAGCCGCAGGATCAAAGCAAAGTATGAGCTCACCGGCATGGATCTGCTGGGACAGAAGAAATTCCCCGGCTGTATCAGCCAGTGCAATTATCCCGTGGACGTCCACGGGGGAGCGGATTTGTTCCAGGACGATCTGCCTGAGGGAGACCCTAACAAGCCTTGGTACGAAATCCCCTACGACTGCCTGGTCAGCGCAGATCTGGACAATCTGCTGGCGGCCGGCAGATGTGTGGGAGCGGATTTTGTGGCCCAGTCCTCTATCCGGATCCAGATCTGCTGTCACAGCATGGGCGAGGCTGCGGGAATCGCGGCAGCCATGTGTGTGGAGCGGAAAGTGACACCGGGACAGATTGCCGGGGAAGAGGTTTCCGCCCGCATGAAGGAGCGGGGAGCGGATTTCCTGGAATAGGAGAGCGCAGCCCCATAGGTTAAGACCTGTGGGGCTGCACGCAAAAAAGAAAGGGACAGGTACAGGCAGGATGACAGATAAGCTCAGACAGGACAGCCAGGCTGGGAGCGGCTGTGTAAAGTGGGAAGAACTCCCTGTATATTTAAATGCCGACATAATTGTCTGCGGAGGCGGCAGCGCAGGTGCTTTCGCCGCAATGGCGGCCGCTAAAGAGGGAAGAGATGTACTGTTAGTGGAGAGTGAAGGGTATCTGGGGGGCAGCGCCGTGGGAGCCCTGGTGATGCCCTACATGACCGTCAGAGTGCCCGGGGAGCCCAGATGCTCCTATCTGCACCGGGAGCTGGACAGGCGGATCCAGGAATATCACAAGGAAAAGCATATCCCCAATTCCTCGGATCCGGTGATCCATGGCATTCTTTTGGAGCAAATGTGCCAGGAGAGCGGCGTAAAGATTTTGTTTCACGCAAAGGTCTGCGGGGTGGACAGGCAGGAAGGCAGCATCCGGGCCATAGCCGTGGCCTGCAAGGACGGCATCCGCAAAATTGCGGGAAAGATATTTATCGACGGTACCGGGGATGGCTCCCTGGCAGTTTTGGCAGGGGCAGGTTATGAGGCGGGACACCCAAAGACAGGGGTCAACCAGCCCATGAGCCTGCGCTATATCATAGACGGCGTGGACAAAGCACCTCTGGGCGAATTCCTGGATAGCTTAGGAGATCCGGACAATGCCAGATCCGGCAAGGCAGGGGGCGGCCTCTTTGGGTGCGTGGTGGCGAGAAAGGACAGCGCCCTGAAGCCTATTTTCAGACAGGCAGTAGAAAAAGGAGATCTGGACGAACAGAGCATGGCCTACTGGACCATGTTTGAGATACCGGGAAGAGGGGATGCGGTGGCCTTTAACAATCCCGAATTCTTTGATCTGACCGATGCCTGCGATCCCTTACAGCTAACAGAGCTGATGATGCGGGGAAGGGCTTTCATTTACAGAGAGCTTATGTTCTACAAGAAATATTTCCCGGGCTTTACCAATGCGTACATCTCCAATATTTCCCTGGTGCCCGGCATTCGGGAGAGCCGCAGGATCCACACCAAATATGAGCTGACAGCCGCGGACGTGCTGGGTCAGAGGAAATTTGAGGGGTGTATCAGTCAGTGCAATTATCCTGTGGATGTCCACGGCGGAGAGAGGCTGTTCCAGGATGATCTGCCGGAGGGGAACCCTGAAAAGCCCTGGTATGAGATTCCCTATGACTGCCTGGTCAGCGCGGACCTGGATAATCTCCTAGTGGCAGGGCGGTGCATTGGCGCGGACTTTGTGGCCCAGTCCTCCATCCGGATTCAGATTTGTTGTCACAGCATGGGCGAGGCAGCGGGAACCGCGGCGGCCATATGCCTGGAGGAGAGTAAGCTTCCCGGGGAATTGAACGGGGCAGAGGTTTCAGGACGCATGAAACAGCGGGGGGCTGATTTTTTATAATGGCAAATGAAGGAATTGGTGGTCAGAATACAGGATAAAGTCGGTGTGTCTGACCACCATTCTTCATGACAATAGAAGACTCAAGAAACATAGGAAGGCTGTGAAGAATAGTGCGTAGTAAAAAGAGAGGGAGAAGGAAAATGCGCTACAGAATCGGAGCAGACATCGGTGGCACCAGCGTAAAGTTGGGGGTGGTAGACGAAGAATTTCACATTGTGGAGCAGCAGAAGCTCCCCACCGGAGGGCAGTGTACTTCCCAGGGAATCATTGCGGAAATCATTACAGCCTGCAAACAGCTCATGGAGAGATACTCTGTGGAGGCAGTGGGAATCGGGTCGGCGGGGTTGGTAAATGCACAGACAGGCTATGTGCTCCATGCAGGGAATCTTCCCTTTGTGGAGGAACCTGTGGCGGACAAGGTGTCAAAGGGGCTGGGGATCCCTGCCTATCTGGACAATGATGCCAACTGCGCGCTGATCGGGGAACATGCTGCCGGAGCTTGCAAGGATGCCATGGATGCGCTGATCCTTACCATAGGCACTGGCATCGGCGGCGCTATTCTCATCGGCGGGAAGATCTACCGGGGGCATAATTACAAGGCGGCGGAATTCGGTCATTTTATCATTGACAGAAGAGGAGAGGCCTGTAGCTGCGGCCTGAGAGGCTGCTTTGAGCAGTATGCTTCCGCCACTGCGCTGATTGCCATGACGAAAGAACGTGCCGCCGCTTTTCCGGAGAGCCTTTTGGCAAAAAGGGCGGCAGGACAGGGGATCGATGGAAGTACCGCCTTTGCGGCGGCGAAGGAAGGATGTCCGGTGGCGGAGGAGGTTTTAGGGGAGTATGGACTCATTCTTGCAGACGGCATCAACAGCCTGGTGAAGCTCTTCCAGCCGGAGGTCATAGTGCTGTCAGGGGGCGTGGCGGTGCAGGGGGAAGATTTGCTTTGCCATATCCGACCAAATCTGATAAGAGATGCCGTAGTCCGCACTACAACCCTTTCAGGCAGTGGCGGGCTTATCGGAGCGGCGCTGTTAGGGACGGATTACGGCAGATAGATTCATTGTGAAAGTCATTGTATGACCAGGAGGGAAAAGTGATGATAGTAGGAATAGCCGGGGGAAGCGCCAGCGGAAAAACCACCTTTTCCAAGAGGCTGGCGGAAATGCTCTGTGAGGAGAGTGTCCTGGAAATCCATATGGACGCCTATTTTAAGGACCCGAAGGAGCGTTCCACAGCCATAGCCCCTGTCACAGGAAGGCCTTACAGGGATGACAATCATCCCATGTCCTTTGAGCTGCCCCGCTTGCGGCAGGATCTGAAGGAGGCCGCAGAGAGCGGTAAGTATCAGGTGATTGTGGTAGAAGGGCTGCTGACTCTGTGGGACCAGGAGATCTATGATCAACTGGATCTGCGCCTGTTTGTGGACTGCCAGGCGGATGAACGCATTGTCAGACGGCTCAGGCGAAATATGACCTGGGGCCTTACCTTCGATGAGATTGCGGATGTGTATCTGGATATGGTTCGATATCGCCATAATGAGTATGTAGAGCCCAGCAAGTGGCGGGCTGATTTCATTTTGAATGGCTCCCTTTTTTCTGAGAAGGCGTTGGAGGCTTTGGTCCTGTATATCAGATCTATGCTTTGAGAAGGTTTTTCTATAAAATCAAAAGCGGTTATTATTTGCATATAAAAAATAACCAAAAATGACAATGAGAAAGCTGATTTTTTACATTGAATATCATGCCAAAGAGTGTAAAATGTAAAACATGAACAATTTGTTTCGCCTTTGCATTGGAATATATTGTTAAAACGTATAAAAGCATATGCACATTGCAAAAGAAGATTGGCGATATTTCTGAGCCGGTAGAAATTTTTAGGGCGGAATGATAGTACCGAGAAATGACCATAACGCAGTGTTATGTTCATATAATTTACAAGGAGGATTTCGTATGAAAAAAGCAATTGCAATGTTGTTGACAGCAGCTATGGGCCTGACCCTGCTGACAGGTTGCGGTTCGGACGGCGGAGACTCTTCTTCCGCGTCCAATGAGTCCAGTTCTGCTCCTGAGAGCAGCGCGGATTCCAGCAGCGAGGAGAAGAGTGAAGAGCCGGCTGACGCAAGCTCTGAGGACAGTTCGGGGGGGCAGAAAACCCTGGCAGATTATGAGAAGGAGACCCATCTGAATCTTTTCATGGGATATCCGGGTATCACGGATGAAGAGTTCAATGCCCATCCTCTGGCAAAGACCATCGCGGAAGCCACAGGATATGACATTACATATACCCTGTCTCCCTCTCAAGACGCGGATACTATCCGTTCCAACATCTTCATGCTCAAGGAAGATTATCAGTTGGTATCTGTCAACAAGGTAGAGTTCTTTACGCTGATGGCTGCGGGAGCTCTGAAGCCTATCACTGAGTATGTGGACGCTGCTACCTATCTGAAGGATGCTGTATACGAGGATGCCTGGGAAACGGCCAGAGGAAGCGACGGGGAGATCTACGGCATTCCCACCTATGAACCCAAAAACTGCACCACCAGCGGTCTGGCGTTCCGGCTTGACTGGCTGAATGAGTACAATGAGGCCAATCCTGGCGATGAGATCCTGGTGCCGGCCGAAGAGAATGGATATGGCATGTGCCTGTCTGACTTTACTAAGATGCTGGAGTATTTCGCTACAAAGGTACCTTCTGACGGCTACGCTATGTCCATTGACAATTCTCTCACCCAGATTCCGGCCTTCCTTCCTGCCTTTGGGGTATTTCAGTCCTGGGTGGATATCGATGGGAAGCTGACTTATTCTATCGAGCAGCCTGGATTTGAGGATTATGCGAAATTTGTGGATAATCTCTATGATACTGGCCTTGCCTATTATCAGAGATCCGCACAGGATACCAATACAATCACTATGCTGCAGTCCGGCAGAGCAGGCGTAGGTCTGGCTTACCACTGGCAGGCATATCCAATCGAGACCCAGTTGGCAGACAATATGCCGGAGGAAGGGACTGTGCTGGATACCTTTACCAATGACGCTATAGGCTATATTTCCGCGTTGGTTCCCGACGACTGTAAGGGAGACGCCAGCAAGGTGCGCGTATTCAGCCAGCAGTCAACCAACGGGTATTGGGTAGTTCCCGCCCAGAGCACAGATGCCCAGGCCGCAGGCGCGGTGGACTTTGTGGACAAGAAGTTAGAGCCCGAACTCTTCCGCAGACTGACCATCGGTGTGGAGGGTGAGACCTTTGAAATCAGAGATGGCGAGTATTATCCCATTCTGCCTGCATTCAATGATGAAATGCAGTTGGCGGATCAGTTCTTGACAGGCGGTCGTATGGAGGATTATTCCAAATATTGGCTGGCACGTACCAGAAAGACAGAGGCCCAGAACAAGATCTTCTATACCATTAACTACAATGTGGACAATACTGGCATCAAGGATCCGGTGACTATGATGTCTCCCAATGAGGTATATGATAACAACTGGACCGCATTGAACCAGGCAGTGTTTGATACCCTGGTGCTGAATCTGTATGATAGCGGTGAGTTTGATTTGGATGCTGTACTGAGTGCATGGAAAGGAAACAACGGTGATGAAGTGACGGCAGCCGTCAATGAATGGTATTCCTCATGGGGAAGCAAGGATACCTTTAACGCAGTGAAACCTCGGTAAAATATCTCTTATGGATGCCCCTCAAGTCTGTTGGAGGCTTGAGGGGATTTTTGTAGGAAGAGACTAGGAGGCGGCGAATGAAAGGAGGCCTGGCTTTGAAAGGGAAAACGCAGAAAACAAAGATGAGCTTTAGAAAGCAGATGAAGCTATATGGCAATTTGTTCTGGTTCTACATTCCGGCAGTGGTTCTAGTCATTATATTTAATTATATCCCTATGACAGGAATTATTATGGCTTTCAAGGAGAATCCCAATCTTCTGGGGAGCAGCAGCGCCATTCAGGGAATTTTGGACGCAAAGTGGGTGGGGCTTGACAATTTTAAGAAGATATTCACCAATCCCGAAATCCTTCGGGCACTACGAAATACATTGATTATCAGTGCGCAGAAAATCATCATTCTGTTCCCTATTCCCATTGTCATGGCAATCTGCTTAAATGAGATGAAGGGAAAGTTTGTAAAGAAGACGCTTCAGGGCGTGATGTATATCCCACATTTCCTTTCCTGGATCACTGTGAGCGGTATCTTTATCACCCTGTTAAATAAGGACACCGGTCTGATCAATAATATCATTTCCTTTTTTGGATTTGAACGCCAGGCTTTTGTGACCAGCAATGATACCTTCCGGGGCGTGCTGGTGGTGTCGGCGGCATGGGCTTTCCTGGGATGGAACACGATTGTATATGTATCGGCTATTACGGCGTTAGACCGGGACTTGATAGAGGCGGCAAAGATTGACGGTGCGTCCAAATGGCAGCAGATCTGTCATGTGACGCTTCCGGGGATCATGCCCACTGTGGCGGTGATGTTCATTCTGAGAATAGGCGGTATCATGGACGCGGGCTTTGACCAGGTGCTGGCCATGTATACGCCATATATCAAAGAGTCAGGAGACATTCTGGGCACCTACACCTACCGTCTGGTCAGGGAGGCAGGCATGCTGCCGCAATATGCGCTGAGCACTGCGGTAGGCCTGTTTAACTCAGTGGTGGGACTGGTTCTGGTATTGACTGGCAACTATATTTCCAGAAAAGTCTTTAAACGCGGATTGTGGTAGGAGGTGCGGCGATTATGGCGACAAAGATAAAGGTTCCTTTGACAAAAGAAGAGAAGAAAGACCATATGCTAAGGAGAATTCTCCTGCTGTGTCTGCTGGGCTCGCTGGGCATTCTCTTTATAGAGCTCATCGACAGGGCATATACTGTGGAATACCATAGAGTTTTTGACATATTGTACATCGTATTTGCTGTTGTCATGCTGATAGAGACCGTATTTCGGATGTTCAGACACGTGGCGAAGGAGGGATTTGGGGATTATCTGAAATTCAACAAAGCGGAATTTCTCTGGCTGATCACCTGCCCTATTGTACTGGTGTGCGCCGCTCTGTTTCCTGGTATGGCGGGGTGGAGATGGCTGGTAGCCCTAAAGATGGCCAATGTGTTTGGCAGGTACAATGATGAAACTGTATTTGAGATTATTGTAGAAATTGCGGCGGTGCTTCTGATCCTGGTCTTCGTGCTTCCCTTCTTTAATCTGGTGGCGGTGGCAACCTCCAGGCCGGGACAGATTATCAATCTGATGCCCAAAGACATTGATCTGTGGGGCGTAAAATATGCCATTACAGATAAGGATTTCCTAGCCTCCTTTAAGAACTCCATCTTTATTACGGCAGCGGGTACGATTGGATCCGTGACTGTGGTTGCGCTGGCAGCGTATCCGCTGTCCAAGCCTCACATGCCCTTAAAGCGGACAGTGATGCTGTTTTTCATGATTGTCATGTATTTCGGTGGCGGCATGGCACCCATGATCGTACTGATGAATCAGCTCCATCTGATGGATACCATCTGGGCCCTGATCATACCGGGGTGGATGTCGGTCTACAATATGCTTTTGATGAAAGGCTTCTTCGAAAGCCTTCCGCCAGAGTTGGAGGAGGCGGCCAAGATAGACGGTGCTTCCAATATGTATGTGTTTACCAAAATCGTGATCCCTCTGGCAAAGCCCATGGTGGCCACCATCGCCTTCTTCCAGGTGGTGGGATACTGGAATAACTACGGATCTGCCCTGTTATATCTCAGTTCCAGAAAGGACCTGTATCCCGTTCCCAACTTTATCCGGAACTTTATGGGAATGTCACCTCAGTCGATATCAGGTATGAATCCTACCCTGGCCACTTATTGGAACAACGTGGAGAAAAGTTATCTGTTGTTCTCCATTATTCCCATTATGTGCCTCTACCCATTCGTCTTTAAGTTTATCAAAGGCGGTTTGGCCACAGGCGCTGTAAAAGGTTGATGGATATGAAAAAATATAGAAAAGAGGAGTGAGGAAAATGGAAAAAATGAAAGTAGCAGTCATAGGGTGTGGAACCATTGCCAACAGTCAGCACATTCCCGCCTATATGAAAAACGAAGAGGTGGAGATCAAGTATTTCTGCGACATTATACCGGAGAGAGCCAAAGAGGCAGTAGAAAAATACGGCTGCGGCATAGCGGTGGCAGATTACAAAGAAGTCCTGGCAGACCCTGAGGTGGAGGCTCTGTCTGTATGTACACCGAATCTGATGCATTCTGTCATTGCCATTGACGCCTTAAAGGCTGGCAAGAATGTGCTCTGCGAGAAGCCTGCGGCGAGAGTCTATGAGGAGGCTCTGGCTATGCAGAAGGCCCAGCATGAGACCGGCAAGGTTCTAAACATCGGTGTGGTGAATCGGTTCAATACCAGAGTGAACATGATCCGTCAGTACATCCAGGAAGGACGCCTGGGGGATATCTATCATGTGTATTTAAGTTTCCGCTGCCACAGAAGTATTCCCGGGCTGGGCGGTGCTTTTACCACAAAGGCCATTGCTGGCGGCGGTGTTCTCATTGACTGGGGCGTACATTACCTGGATTTGGTCATGTATTGTCTCAATGACCCTAAGCCTCTGACCGTGTCAGGTGAAGTGTTCTGCAAGCTGGGCAAGGACATCGAAGGGTATACCTATCGCGGCATGTGGGCAGGCCCTCCTGTGAAGGATGGTATTTATGATGTGGATGATTCTGTCACTGCGCTGGTGCGCACGGATGGCCCTGTATTTACAGTACATGGAGCCTGGGCACAGAATATTGACGCACAGGAAGATTATGTGGACTTTATCGGCGATAAAGGCGGGATTCGCTTACAGTACGGCGGCGATTTCACACTGTTTACCGTGGAGAACGGCGCATTTGTGAAGTATACGCCGGAGGTGCCCCAGGTGAAGGAGGCCAATATGTTCGAGACAGAGATCAATTCCTTTATCAGATGCATCCGCACCGGGGAAAAACTGCCGTCCCATATCGACACAGCGGTTAAGACCTCTCAGATCATGCAGGCTATTTATGATTCTGCCGAACAGCACAGGGAGATTGTTTTGTAAATTTGAGATGGAATAACGAGGAGTGGTAGCGTATGAAAGTTGGATTTATTGATTATTATCTGGACGAATGGCATGCCAATCATTACCCCAAAATGATTGGGGATGCCAGCAATGGTGAACTTGAAGTGGCCTATGCCTACGGCAAGATCCCCAGCCCTATTACAGGAAAGACTTCCGAGCAGTGGTGTCAGGAGTACGGCGTGGCTCTCTGCGAGACTATCGAAGAGGTGGTGGAGAAGAGCGATGTGCTGATTGTACTGTCCCCAGACAACTGCGAGATGCATGAGGAATTGACCAGGCTCCCCTTGATGTCTGGAAAGAAGACTTATGTGGACAAGACCTTTGCCCCGGACAGGAGAAGTGCGGAAGCCATGTTTGAGTTGGCAGAAGCCCATAACACACCTTGCTATTCCACATCGGCCCTGCGCTTTGCCACAGAATACAGGGCTTATCTGGGGAGAGAGATCAAGGCCATGAACACCTGGGGCCCCTATGGACTGGAGACCTACAGCATCCATCAGCTGGAGCCTATTATGATGCTGATGCAGGGTGAGGCGAAGAGAGTCATGGCTCTGACCCAGGGAGAATGGGCGAATCTTCTCATTGAGTGGGAGGATGGCAGAAGTGCGTCTCTGCTCTGCACAGGGGGGGAATGTCCTTCGGTGGCAAGCCTGTGCCTGGAGGAGGGCAGCCAGTTTCTCACCATAGAGTCTGATTCCTTTGGGGGATTCATTAAAAATATGGTAGAGTTCTTCCACACCGGAGAGATTCCGGTGAGCCATCAGGAGACCATTTCCATTATGGCGGTGAGAGAAGCAGCCATAAAAGCTGCGGGAAATCCGGGGACCTGGGTGTCGGTGGCGTAAGGGATTGACGAAAATGTAACAGTTCAGACAGGGCACTGAACTGTTACGCTGATGCACACAAAACGCAAAAAAATGCGTTTTGGCGCCCGAAAGTCTCGCAAAATTGCATAGAAATGTGTCCATGGGACACATTGCAATTTTGACTTCGCGGTAATGGGTGTCTGAACTGTTACACGAAAATATCTACCAGTGTGGAGGTGTAGGCTTGAGATTAAAACCGGATTATACGAAAGCACGAGCGGAAGCGCTGTATGCGCCTCAGCTCCAGAATGAATATTGGCAGTCCGTGGCGGAGGGGAAGGATATTGGACAATATGAAGCCCTCTTTCAGGCAGTGACAGAAATGCCTCTTGATGAAAACAAAGTAAAGATGGCGGATGTGCTCTTTGATATTGTGCTGAATGCGCCTATGAAAGAAGGGTATGCTTATGTGGAGCCCTCTGACTTAGAGAGCATTCGACAGGAGCGTCCTCAGAGTGCTTGGACGAAAAGTACAGCCGGTGCCGTTCCAGAGGTGAAAGCCTGTGGGGAGGAAAAAGAAGGACTGCGGGAGAAGATCTACGGCGCGTGGATGGGCAGAATCTGTGGGTGCCTCCTGGGAAAGACAGTGGAGGGAATTCGCACAGACGAGTTGGTGCCTTTGCTGGAGCAGTCTGGCAATTATCCTATGCACCGCTATATCAGGTCCACAGATGTCACGGATGAAATGAAAGAGAATTATCGCTATTTCAAACAGAGACCCTTGATCTTTTATGCGGATCAGGTTTCCTATATGCCCTTTGACGATGATATGAATTATGTGGTGCTGGCCCAGACACTGATTGAGAAATATGGCAGGGATTTCACGCCTGCTGACGTGGCCTGGGAATGGCAGAGACTGCAGCCTGTGACCTCCTACTTTACCGCGGAGGCAGTGGCCTGCCGGAATTTCTCTCTGGGATTTCAGCCTCCTGACAGCGCTGTGTATCAGAATCCTTTCAGAGAGTGGATCGGCGCCCAGATTCGGGGAGATTATTTTGGATATATCAATCCAGGTAAGCCCGAAGCGGCTGCAGAGCTGGCCTGGAGGGATGCCTCTATCTCTCATATAAAGAATGGTATCTATGGGGAAATGTTTGTGGCGGCCATGCTTGCGGTGGCTGCAGTGACTGATGACATCCAGGAGATCATCCGGGGCGGCATGGCCCAGATTCCAGAGAAATCCAGATTGTATGAGCATTTGGAGACTGTGCTGGGATGGTACCAGGAGGGAGTCGGGGAAAAGGAGTGCTTTGACAGGATTCACGGGGAATGGGACGAACACACCTTGTACGGGTGGTGCCATACCATTTCCAATGCCATGGTGGTGACGGCAGCTCTGCTATATGGCGGCGGAGATTACGGCAAGAGCATTTGCCTGGCAGTGCAGACCGGCTTCGACACAGACTGCAATGGGGCAACGGTGGGTTCTATCCTGGGGATGCGAGGCGGCATTTCCGTCATTTCTGAGGAATGGACCAGTCCTATTCATGGCACATTGGAGTCTACCATATTTGGCATGGGCAAGTCTGCAGTGACAGATTTGGTGGAGATTACCATGAAACATATAGAAGGTTGATTTTTCAATAAAAAGCCTCCTGCTTTTAGCAGGAGGTTTTTTGTGCGTTTTCCGTATTGCCCGTCCTTTTCTTATATGCTATAATGAAGCGAATGTTTGAAAAGGCGTTGTGAGACAACAGTGATCGGCCCATAACCGGTGACAGAAACGGGGGATATATGAAGGCTTTTTTGATATTGGAAGACGGCACTGTATATGAAGGAATTTCCATTGGTGCCAGGAAGGAAATCATCAGCGAGATCGTGTTTAACACATCCATGGCAGGGTACCTGGAAGTGCTGACAGATCCGTCTTACGCAGGACAGGCTGTGTGCATGACCTATCCTCTGATTGGCAATTATGGCATCTGCAGGGACGACATGGAGTCCTTAAGGCCCTGGCCAGATGGCTTTATCGTAAAGGAGCTTTCCCGGATTCCCAGCAACTTCCGCTGTGATAAGAGCATACAGGAGTTTCTGGAGGAAAATGGTGTGCCTGGCATTGCTGGGATTGACACCAGGGCGCTGACAAAGAGGCTGCGGGAAAAGGGCACCATGAACGGCATGGTTACCACAGACGAAAGCTTTTGTCTGGAGGAGGTGCTTCCGAAGCTGAAGTTCTACACCACGGGGGAAGTGGTGGAAAAGGTGACCTGCAGGGAGAAATATGTGGTGAAACCTTCGCTGACCCTTGCGGAAAATGGACCCTTATCCGGCACTGCCAGATTCCATAGAGAGGCTTATGAAAAAGGAATCCGGGAGCCCCGGCCTACCCTGGTAAAGGCGTTAAACGGTGCAGGTTTAAAGGTGGCGCTTATGGATTTCGGGGCAAAGGATAATATCGCCCATTCTCTTGCGCAGCGGGGCTGTGAGGTGACAGTATACCCGGCATGGACTACAGCGGAGGAGATCATCGCTGCCGCGCCGGATGGCATTATGCTCAGCAATGGGCCGGGAGACCCGAAGGAGTGCACAGGAATCATTCAGGAGATCCGCAAGCTTTATGAGACGGAGATTCCCATCTTTGCCATCTGCCTGGGACATCAGCTTATGGCGCTTGCCACCGGGGCAGATACTTATAAAATGAAATATGGCCATCGGGGCGGGAACCATCCTGTCAAGGACCTTGCTACCGGTAGAGTCTATATTTCTTCCCAGAATCACGGCTATGTGGTTGACATGGACAAGCTGGACCCGAAAGTGGCAGTGCCTGCCTTCATCAATGTGAATGACGGCACCAATGAGGGACTTTCCTATACAGGTAAGAATATTTTCACGGTACAGTACCACCCGGAGGCCTGCCCGGGCCCCCAGGATTCCCGCTACCTTTTTGACAGATTTATCCAAATGATGCGAACGAGCGTAGCGAGCGAGAATCATTTTGTGATACGAACGAGCGCAGCGAGGGAGGATCATTTTGTGATGCGAACGAGCGAAGCTCCCGCCAGCGAAGCGAAAGGAGGTGATCTCCATGCCTAAGAAACCGGAGATAAAGCGCGTCATGGTCATCGGCTCTGGCCCGATTGTCATCGGACAGGCAGCGGAGTTTGACTATGCCGGAACCCAGGCCTGTCGTTCCCTGAAGGAGGAGGGCGTGGAGGTCATATTAGTGAACTCCAACCCTGCCACCATCATGACAGACAGGGACATTGCGGATAAGGTATATATAGAACCACTGACCGTAAAGGTTCTGGAACAAATCATTGAGAAAGAAAAACCAGACAGCCTTCTGCCTACCCTGGGGGGTCAGGCGGGCTTAAATCTGGGGATGGAGCTGGAGGAGTCAGGCTTCCTTGCCGCCCACGGTGTGACGCTTCTGGGCACTACGGCGGCTACCATCCGAAATGCAGAAGGGCGGCAGGAATTCAAGGATCTGATGGAACGGATCGGGGAGCCCTGCGCTGCGTCCAAAGTGGTGGAGAACGTGGAGGACGGCATTGCATTTACCAATTCCATTGGCTATCCCGTGGTGCTTCGGCCTGCCTATACGCTGGGTGGTTCCGGTGGCGGCATTGCCTACAATCAGACACAGCTGGAGGATATCCTGGAGAATGGCCTGCGTCTATCCAGAGTAGGACAGGTGCTGGTGGAGCGCTGCATTGCAGGCTGGAAAGAGATTGAGTATGAGGTCATGCGGGACAGTGCGGGGAACTGCATAACGGTCTGTAACATGGAAAATATCGATCCTGTGGGAGTGCATACTGGAGACAGCATTGTAGTAGCCCCCTCCCAGACCCTCAGCGACAAGGAATATCAAATGCTGCGCACCTCAGCCCTGCATATCATAAGCGAGCTGCAGATCACAGGGGGATGCAATGTGCAGTTTGCGCTCCATCCCACTAGCTTTGAATACTGCGTTATAGAGGTAAATCCCAGAGTCAGTCGCTCCTCCGCTTTGGCTTCTAAGGCCACAGGGTACCCAATCGCAAAAGTGGCAGCAAAGATTGCCCTGGGCTATACACTGGATGAAATCAAAAATGCCATCACACAGAAAACCTATGCCAGCTTTGAGCCTGCGCTGGATTATTGTGTGGTGAAGATACCGAGACTTCCTTTCGATAAATTCATTACGGCAAAACGTACACTTACCACCCAGATGAAGGCCACAGGAGAGGTTATGAGCATCTGCGACAGCTTTGAGGGGGCCTTGATGAAGGCCATCCGTTCTCTGGAGCAGCATGTGGACTGCCTGATGAGCTATGATTTTAGCGAACTTTCCGTGGAGGAATTGAAGGATAAGCTGAAGGTGGTGGATGACAGACGCATCTGGATGATTGCGGAGGCCATCCGAAAAGGGATCAGCTACGAAGAAATCCATGCCATTACCATGGTGGATGTGTGGTTCATTGACAAAATCGCCATTCTGGTGGAGATGGAGGAAGCACTGGGGACAAGGGAGCTTACTCCAGAGCTTTTAAAAGAGGCAAAGCGCATTGAATTTCCGGACAATGTGATTGCCAGGCTCACTGGCAGGGAAGAGAAGGACATTCAGCGGATGCGCCATGAAAACGGGATTCGCGCTGCCTATAAAATGGTGGATACCTGTGCGGCGGAGTTTGCAGCATCCACGCCCTATTATTATTCGGTTTACGGGGGGGAATGTGAGGCTGGGCTTTTGGACACCAGTGAATCATGGGGTGGAGAGAGGGCTGAGTGGGAGACTGGCGAAAGCGGAAGGAGAGCGAAGAAAAAGGTGCTGGTGCTGGGCTCCGGCCCCATTCGCATTGGTCAGGGAATTGAGTTCGACTACTGCTCTGTCCATGCCACCTGGGCTTTTTCCAGGGCAGGCTATGAGACCGTGATTATCAATAACAACCCGGAGACAGTGAGTACAGATTTCGACATTGCGGATAAGCTGTATTTCGAACCCTTGACGCCGGAGGATGTGGAATCCATTGTGGATATAGAGAAACCGGACGGTGCAGTGGTGCAGTTCGGGGGACAGACAGCTATCAAGCTCACAGAGAGCCTGATGAAAATGGGAGTGCCCATCCTTGGCACAAAAGCGGAGGATGTGGATGCGGCGGAAGACCGGGAGCTGTTTGACCGGATTTTGGAGGAGACGGGGATTCCCAGAGCCGCAGGAGGTACGGTGTATACTGCGGAGGAAGCCAAGGCTGTGGCCAATCGCCTGGGCTATCCGGTGCTGGTGCGGCCCTCCTATGTGCTGGGGGGACAGGGCATGCAGATTGCCATTTCCGATGAGGAGATTGAGGAATTTATGGCCATCATCAACCGGATTGCCCAGGATCATCCCATTCTGGTAGACAAATATTTGCAGGGCAAGGAAATTGAAGTGGACGCGGTGTGTGATGGGACAGATATTCTGATTCCCGGTATTATGGAGCATATTGAGCGCACTGGCGTGCATTCCGGGGACAGCATTTCCGTCTATCCTGCCCATACCATAGGGAAGCTGGTGAAGGACAAGATTGCAGAGTACACCAGACGGCTGGCCAGAGCGCTGCATGTGAAGGGCCTGATCAATATCCAGTTTATTGCCATCGGGGAGGACGTGTATGTCATCGAGGTGAATCCCAGATCCTCCCGGACAGTGCCCTATATCAGCAAGGTGACAGGAATTCCCATTGTGGATCTGGCCACAGAGGTTATTTTAGGCAGAACCATAAAGCAGCTAGGCTATGAGCCAGGACTGCAGCCAGAGGCCCAGTATTATGCCATCAAGATGCCGGTGTTTTCCTTTGAGAAGATTCGGGGAGCGGAGATTAGCCTGGGGCCAGAGATGAAGTCCACAGGAGAGTGCCTGGGAATTGCACGGGAATTCCATGAGGCCCTTTACAAGGCATTTTTAGGGGCAGGGGTGAATCTGCCAAAGCATAAAAATATGATCATTACGGTAAAGGATGCGGACAAGGGAGAGGCCATTGAAATCGGAAGGCGCTTTGCAAAGCTGGGCTACACCATTTATGCCACCAGAAGCACGGCTGCGGCACTGAATGAAGCAGGAGTCAAGGCCAGGAAGGTAAATAAAATTTCTCAGGAGTCACCTACAGTGATGGATCTGATTCTGGGGCATCGAATCGACCTAGTCATTGATACCCCTACCCAAGGGCGAGACAAGTCCCGGGATGGCTTCTTGATTCGGAGAACTGCTATCGAGACAGGGGTCAACTGTCTGACCTCACTGGATACGGCCAGAGCTCTGCTGACAAGCCTGGAAAACGCAGGTCGGGAGCTGACGCTGGTGGATGTGGCCAGGTTATAAGTGTGAACGGAAGGAAGTAGAATAAGGATGGATATGGCGAAGAAGCCTAAAATATTGAACAACAAAATTTTTCTCTATCTGACGGAGTTTTTTGCAGGTATGTCTGTGATGGCGGTGGAGCTGGGGGCCAGTAGGCTATTGGCACCGTACTTTAGCTCCTCCCAGATCGTTTGGACCATCATCATTGGCACTATCATGATTGCCATGGCCCTGGGGAATATTTATGGAGGCCGCAGCGCGGACAAAAATCCGGATCCGGGAAAGCTCTACACCCGGATGCTGATAGCAGCAGTGTGGATAGCTGCCATTCCTGTGGTGGGGAAGTATATCATTCTGGGCATTTCGGCGCTGCTTATTTTTTCAGTGAACAGTAATTTCCTGATTATCGCGGCGTTTGCGGCCTGCATGGTCATCTTTGTGTTTCCGCTGTTTTTGCTGGGCACAGTGACGCCCTCTCTGGCAAAGTATTCTGTGGGCAATCTGGAGGAGAGCGGCAAGGTGGTGGGCACACTGGGGGCATTCAATACCATTGGCAGCATCATCGGCACTTTTGTACCGACTTTTGTGACCATTCCCGCAGTGGGAACCTCTGTCACCTTTCTGATATTCGCGGGGATCCTGCTGGCACTGGCCGTGGCCTATTTTGTGAGCGCTAGGGGAAAGAAGGGCATCCCCAACATGGGAAAGGCCGCGGCTGCGCTTTTGTGCTACCTGCTCTGCTGTGGGCTGGGCTATTCAGACAGCTTCGCTTTTTGGGAGACCAATCTGACCTATGAGGGGGAATCCGTCTATAATTACCTGCAGGTGAAGGAAGATGACAGGAGCGTCATATTATCCACCAATGTGCTCTTCGGGGTACAGTCCATCTACATGAAGGAACAGGGCCTTACAGGTATGTATTATGACTACGCCATGGCTGCACCGCTGATGGTGGAGGAGAAAGCCCCACAGGACTGCAGGGTGCTGATCCTGGGGATGGGAACCGGCACATACGCCACGCAGTGCAGAAAATACTATGGCGATATGGACATTCAGGGCGTGGAGATCGATGAGAAGATCACAGCCCTTTCCAGGGAATACTTCCATCTCCCAGAGGATGTGCCCGTGACTACTTATGACGGCAGGGCTTTCCTGAATGCAGTAGATGAAAAGTATGATGTAATCATGGTGGATGCCTATCAGGATATCACCATTCCGTTCCAGATGTCCTCTGTGGAATTTTTCAATCTGGTGAAACAGCATCTGGCGGAGGGCGGTGTGATGGTAGTCAACATGAATATGCGTGGCAGTGGGGAGGGGAATATCAACCAGTATCTGGCAGATACCATTTCCTCTGTGTTTGGAGAGGTCTGGACAGTGGAGGTGCCTGGTACCACCAACCGAGAGCTTTTTGCTTCAGACAATCAGAACATGATTGATTCTTTTCATGAGGGCAGGGCAGTTTTAGAGGATGCAAATCTATATGATATGATGGAAAGAGCAGCCTTCGCATTGACAAAGTATGAACAGGGGGATTACCTTTTAACGGATGATAAGGCCCCGGTGGAGCTGCTGGGGATGCGGGTAATCGATGAGCTCATCGGGAATGAGGTGGCTTACTACAAGAGAATCTATGAGGAAAAAGGCATTCAGGGATTGCTGGAGGCATTCTAGCAAAGGGATACTAAATGGAAAACATAAGGGCTACAGTGAATAAATGGAAAAGGTTTACATATACTATCCCAAAGGAAAACCAGAACGGTTTATCGTCTGTGTGCCGCCAGACGATGCCTCTAAAATGTGCGGTGCAGAAATGCGAGGAATAGTATGAAAGCTGAAACGTATCCTTTTGTAGTCCGTCCCCTGCCCTATGAGTATGACGCGTTGGTGCCTGTACTGGACGCAGAGACGCTGAGTTTCCATCACGATAAGCATTATAAGACCTATGTGGATAACCTGAATAGTGCATTGTCAGATTATCCTGAGTTACAGAAGATGAGCCTGACAGAGCTGCTGTCTGACATTACTGCACTTCCACCAGCCATTCAGACAGCCGTGCGCAACAATGGCGGTGGAGTTTACAACCATGAGCTTTATTTTGACTCTATGCGGGAGCCTGTGGGACAGGAGCCGGAGGGAGCGCTGGCAGAGGCCATTGACCGGGATTTCGGTTCTTATAGGCAGTGGAAAGAGCAAATGAAGCAGGCGGCAGTGGGGAAGTTCGGGTCCGGCTGGGCATGGCTGGTAGCGGATAAAGATGGGAACTTGTCCATAGTGCAGACTTCCAATCAGGATGTGCCGGATCTGGAAGAATATACGCCGATTCTATTGGTAGATGTGTGGGAGCATGCCTATTATCTACAGTATCAAAACAGAAGAGCAGATTATGTGGATGGGTGGTTTGGACTGATCAATTGGCGCAAGGCCGGGAAGAGATACGAAGGATAAGGCTGGAATCATAGAAAGTCTAAAAGCGCGCCGAAGCGCGCTAGGGGTATACAAATGAATCAAGTAAATTATCAGAAAGAATTAGAAAAGCTTTTAAACAGATTGCAGAGCGCTGGCAAAGGGTCAGCGCCTGCTTTATTTCTGCACAGCTGTTGTGCTCCCTGCAGCAGCTATGTGCTGGAGTATCTGCGCACCTATTTTCGGATAACGGTATTCTATTTTAACCCCAATATTTCCATGGCAGAGGAGTATCAGAAACGAGTGGCAGAGCAGAGAAGATTGATTGATGCCTATAATGAAGCGGGAAGTGGAGATCAGGGGCTGGGGGGATATCCGATTTCTGTGGTGGAGGGAGAGTATGTGCCCGGGCGCTTTTTTCAGATGGCCAAAGGATTGGAGACTTGCCCGGAGGGTGGGGAGAGATGTTTTAAGTGCTTTGACCTGCGCCTGCGGGAGACAGCTGCGCGGGGCGCAGAGGGAGGCTTTGACTACTTTGCCACAACTCTGACTATCAGTCCCTTAAAAAATGCGCAGAAAATCAATGAAATCGGCCAGGCGCTCTCTCAGGAATATGGCATTGCATGGCTGCCTTCGGATTTCAAGAAAAAAGACGGGTATAAACGCTCTATTGCACTGTCAGCCCAATATGGCCTGTACCGGCAGGACTACTGCGGATGTGCCTATTCCCATAGACAGTGTGGAACATAAAGGGACTCTATAAAATATCCTTATCCGGCCGCCTCATGCCCCGGATAAGGATATTCTCAGTTTCGTTATTTTTCGATAGCTGCTTTTCTGCTGTTGATCTGTCGGAAGATAGTCATGTCCATTTTAGGTTTCCTGTCATAGGTATAGAGGCCGTTGACTTCTTGCTCCACGTCGTAAAGCTGTGTATAGCAAAAACCGAACATGTGGGGATTATCCAGCAGGGCATCTGTCAAGCCCTTGTACCTGGCAATGTATTCCTCTTCTGTCTTCGGCCCGTCACCATATCCCCAGCTATTGGCTAGTTTCTCATCCACATCCCATTTGATTCCACCATATTCACTGATAAACACTGGAATGCCTGGAACCGGAGTCTGTCTGGGCGCAAAGCGATCCACCAAAGGTCCACCCTGGGCAAAATCCGCATAGGAGGCAGCAAAGACAGCCGGATCCTGCTCATAGTCGTGCATGTCGTATATATCTGTCACCACATGGTAGTTTCCGCTGGTATCAATGCAGGGTCTGGTAGTATCAAAAAGCTTTGTCATCTGGTAAACCATTGCCAAGAGATCATTGTCCTGCCTTCGCCCATCATAGTCCCAGGTTTCATTAAAAGGACACCACCCTACGATGGCAGGATGATTGAAGTCTCGATCCAGAGCCTCCATCCATTCCGGCAGGAAGCATTTCAGCCCGTCTGGCCTGCTGTAATCCAGTCCCCAGTTGGCCTGCTCGCCCCATACCAGATAGCCCATTTTGTCGCAGTGGTAGAGGAACCTTTCCTCGAAAATCTTCTGATGGAGTCTTGCCCCATTGAAGCCAGCATCCATGGAAAGCCTGATATCCTGCTTCAATGCTTCATCGGAAGGGGCCGTGTAGATCCCGTCTGGATAAAAGCCCTGATCCAGCACCAGGCGCTGGAAGACAGACTTACCATTGATCAGGAAGCGTTCCCCATCTAATTTGATTTCTCTCATACCGAAATAGCTGTTGACCTTGTCTTCTCCAAAGGTAAGCTTTAAGTCATACAATCTGCCCTGTCCTGCTTCCCACAGATGCAGTTCGGACAACGGAATCTGCAGAGTTACATTCCCAGCCTGTGCCTTTGCCTGTGCTTTTCCGCAGGCATTGCCCTGATAGAAGGCTTCCGCGGACAGTACCCCTTCTCCCACGGTCACAGCACGGACAGTCAGGGAACTATCAGCAATATTGGGATAATAATAAATTTTTTCAAGATAGGATTTGGGTACAAATTCCAGCCATACAGTCTGCCAGATTCCAGTGGTTCTGGTGTAATCGCAGCCGTGAGAGTGGAAAAGTCCGCTTTGCTTTCCCTTGCACTGCCTGCCGCTTCGGGTATCGTCCTGGGCATAGAGGGTCAGCACGTTTTCCCCTTCTTTTGTATATTTGGTAATATCAAAACAAAAAGACACATATCCGCCAGAGTGGCGCCCTGCCTCCTGCCCGTTTACCCAGAGACGGCATGTGTAATCCACTGCACCAAAGTGTAGACGCACTGTGCCCTGTAACTGCTGTGCAGTTAGATTCACTTTTTTCTGATACCATACGGCAGGAATGAAATCCTTGTATCCGATGCCACTTAAGTCGCTCTCTGGACAGAAGGGAACCTGAATTTTCTGGTCAAGTCCATCCCGCTTATAAAATTCCCGTTCAACACCACTGCAGCCGAAGTCGAAGGCAAAATCCCATTCTCCGTTTAGATTCTGCCAGTTTTCCCGCTGCATTTGGGGCTTTGGATGCTCCTGCCTTGCAGCTACTTCCATGAATTGCGTTTCTTTCATTGATATTCCTTCCTTTCCGGGGCTTATGTATCCCGCCTTTTGACCTGCTTTCCACAGGTCTGTTTGAAATTATTTTCATACTGTATTCAGTATAATCAAGTTATACATTGATTTCCATGGAAATAAGTTGCATAAATGTATAAAATAGTGCTATCATATGAGATGGAAGATGTGAGTTGGAACAAAACAGGAGGTTATGCTGTCATGCCGGATGCACAACTTGTGAACCATTCAGAGAAAGCCGAGGAATATGCCATTTATACAGGCCAGGTTTCTTCCTATTTTGCCCCCAGCCTGGCAGGAATCACTTACCCCAATCCATCCTATGAGATTTGTCGCCAGCGAGGAGATTATTATGTGTTTGAGTATGTTCTCTCTGGTATTGGCCAGGTTTTCCAGGGCAAAGAACATGTTACGGTCACCGCTGGGGATGCTTATATCCTGCAGCCAGGTAAGTCCCATCACTATTATGCAGATCCGAAAGAACCCTGGACAAAGATATGGTTCAATGTGGGCGGTAGTCTGGTGGGGCATCTGATTTCCGATTACCAATTGGATAATGTGCTGAAAATTCCGGCTTTTTTTGACAGTAGTTATCTCTACACCATCCTGGGTGAGATAGAAAAGGATCCCATTTACTGCGGCAGGAAATTGGCGCTCCTTCTGCACCAGTATATCCAGGCTCTTTCCGCATTCCTGGGCAGAGAGGCATCTGGCCAATCCAGGGCCCTGACATTGAAAAATTTTATAGAACAGAATGCGGCTCGTTCCTTGACCATTGACGACATAGCGGCATGTATTCCATTGTCTCGTTCCAGAGCCATTCACCTTTTTAAGGAGACCTATGGGGTGACGCCATATCGCTATTATATGACACTGCGTCTTGCACTTTCCCAGTCCCTGCTGGAGCGGACGGTTATGAGCATTCAGGAGATTGCAGACCGATTGGGGTTTGCTGACTATCATCATTTTTCGGGATTCTTTAAAAAGGAATGTGGAATTTCACCTACTGGCTATAGAAGACAAAAGAGCAATCAAAAGACGCGGGAACCCATATTTTTTGGGAAAGAATAGGTTGCGGGAATCTAAAACTTGCGGTAATATGTTATACATAGATATTGAAAAAAGCATAAATAGCAAAGAGAAGAACGGAGAGTCAAAATGAAAAAGATATTGGATTTATTGTCAGAAGAGATGGGAAAAGCTTTTGAGGCAGCGGGCTATGAAGCTGCTCTGGGCAGGGTGACTCTGTCCAATCGCCCGGATCTGTGTGAATATCAGTGCAATGGGGCTATGGCAGGTGCAAAGAAGTATAAAAAAGCGCCTATTATGATCGCAAATCAGGTGGCGGAGAAGCTTGCTGACAGTGATGTGTTTCAGGAAGTAGTGGCAGTGATGCCTGGCTTTTTAAATTTAAAGCTTTCGGAGGAATGTCTGCTGAGACAGGTGGAGGCTATGAGGGTAGAACCGAAATTCGGCCTGGAGGTATCTAAAAAAGCGAAGAAAATCATGATAGACTACGGTGGGGCAAATGTGGCGAAGCCTCTCCATGTGGGCCATCTGCGCCCGGCTATTATCGGTGAGAGCATCAAACGCATCAGCCGTTATGTGGGACATGAGGTCATCGGTGATGTGCATCTGGGAGACTGGGGCACGCCCATCGGCATGGTGATCACGGAGTTGCAGGAGCGCAAGCCGGATCTGGTGTATTTTGATGAGAATTATGCGGGCGAGTACCCGGAGGAAACGCCTATTACCGAGGCGGAGTTCGCGGAAATCTATCCCTTTGCAAGCGCGAAATCAAAGGAAGACCCAGAGTTCAAGGCAAAGGCTTTGGAGGCTACCCGTAAGTTCCAGAAAGGAGTGCGGGGATATAGGGCTTTGTGGAAGCACATCGTGGATGTGTCTAAGGTGGACTTGAAGCGCAATTACGACAGCCTGAACGTGGAGT
>CANRZC010000002.1 GCA_947644185.1 uncultured Acetatifactor sp. | reverse complement strand
GCCTCCTTCCGTTCAAGGCTCGGAAACGGAGGTATTCACACCCTATCGGCTCCCCAGGTAAGCATATTATACTGCAGACCGCCAGAATTTACAGTAACGCAACCAGAGAAGTACCTGGCTGGCGGTCTGCAGTCGGGGCATGCTGTAAATTTAACTGGCGTGCAGTATATATTGTCATGGTTCAGGTGAAGAGCATTTGTCCACCGGCACTGACATATTAGGGCCTGACAACAACCCTTTGATTCCGAACTTCAATTATCTTAGGCGCAGCGCGATAAGCTCCACGTTTTCCCGGACAGGCCTTGTGCCGTCCACTCGCAGCACGGGGCAGCTCAGGGTCTTGATCCACTCCTCCACGCTATCTTCCGCCCTGGCTGCGGCGAAATCGAAGAAACGCTCTTCCTGCTCGTACAGATCCCCGCCCGGCAAGGCGCGCTGGCCGAATTTCTGCAGGGAACGGCTCTGGATCCGCTGCAGCCGGATGTCCCTGGGAACCGCTATCAGCACGGCATAGCGGAAACACGCCCGGACGGAGGGCCCGTAGTCGCCTTTTACGGAGGTGAACACGAAACTATCGCAGTTCCGGATTTCGCGCAGGAGGAGCCCTTCGACCTCCTCCCGGGTGCGCTGTGTGGCATAGATGTAGTTCGGGTCTGTCTTTGGAAAATATAAATCTTCATTGTCGATAAAACGATACCCCAGCTCCTGCGCCAGGGCTTTTCCCAGTGTGCTCTTTCCAGCGCCATTCAGGCCGCATACGAGGATTCCTGTTCCCATGGCTGCCCCTTTCTGAAAATTCCCATCTGTTAGTCCATGCTGTCTATAAAGGCCTGGATGCTGCCCTCTTTTGCGGCATTCTGCTCTTTCCAGGCAATGAACTCCTCAAATGTCATATAAGCCTCCCGTACACTGGGCGATGTCTTTACCTGGCTGACGTAGTCATGAATCTCCCTGGTAGATGACCTGCCAACCTTTCCTTAGATAGTGTGAAAATGTCGGCGATATGCCATGGAACGACCCGCTTGTCCGGGCGAACGGATTTTCACATATGTTTCAAGATAAGTCCATTATATCAGAAACAGGGGGGCTGTCAAGGAAAGTTTTTAGTACACTTTTTTCATTTTATATCTGTTATATTTGCTGCATTTCTGCTATGATGAAGGATAGAACGGGATGTTACAGCCGGTAGACTCTGGGTCCCGCTGGCTGGATGGAGGAAGCGGGAGACGTGAGAGAAGACAATGTCGCTTAAGAAGGAGGGAACCAGGACAATGGACATGCAGAAAGCAATGGAAATGATGCGGGCCAGGGCAGTGCAGGAGCAGCAGGACAGGCTCCAGCGCTACCGGGTCTTGAACGAGAGGGTGAAGAAGGGGGAGATTCTCTTCACGGGCTCCTCCCTGATGGAGCAGTTCCCCATAGACGAGCTGCGTATGACCGAGGGGATCGACGCGGTGATCTACAACCGGGGTGTAGGCGGCTTTACTACCCAGGATATGTTGCAGTACATGGAGGAGATGGTCTTTGCCGTGGAGCCGGGGAAGATTTTCATCAACATCGGCACCAATGACATCAGCAGGCCGGGTTACCTGGTAGAGAAGCTGATGGAGAACTATGGGAAGATCATCACCATGATTCAGCAGCGGCTGCCGGAGGCGGAAATCTATATGATGGCCTACTACCCGGTGAACGAGGTGGACAAGCTGCCAGAGGGCGAGTGGGCCAAGGGCATGTTCGCCACCCGCACCAATGAGAACATCCGCATTGCCAACCAGGCAGTGGAGAGGCTGGCAGGGGAAATGGGGTGCCATTACATCGACGTGAATGAGGGACTGACAGACGAAAGTGGTAGGCTGAAAAAGGAGTATACCATCGAGGGGATCCATATGTATGCCAACGGCTACCGGGTGGTGCTGGAGAATCTGCGGAAATATCTGTAAAAGAGGGTATGGCTAGCATCTGCCGATGCCCGGTACTGGAGGGGCAGATGCGGAACTTAAATCAGCGTCTGTCCCGACAGTGCTCAGAAAACTTACGGACGCATCTTTAAGCGGGCGGAAGTTTTCTGCCGCTCCCTGGTACTGGAGGGGCAGATGCGGAACTTTCATAAGGAGGAAAAACAATGAGGATTACGAACTGCAAGGTCAATCATCTGACCACCCCCCTGGGGTACTGGATGGAGAAGCCCGTCTTCTCCTGGCAGGTGGAGGAAGCAAAGGGAACGGCCCAGACCAAAGCCCGCCTGGTGGTGTGCCGGGACGGCGAGATAGTGGCGGACACCGGCTTTGCGGGGCTTGACAGCCTGGCGTCCCCTGTGGACATGGAGCTGGCCCCTCGCACCCGCTACACCTGGACCGTGACCGTGTGCACGGACGCCGGGGAGGAGGCGGTAAGCGACGAGAACTGGTTTGAGACCGGCAAAGAAGCGGAAGGCTGGAGCGGAAAGTGGATCGGGGACAGCGCAGAGCGCCACCCCATGTACACAAAGCACATCGCCCCCGCAAAGCCTGTAAAGAGCGCCAGACTCTATATCTGCGGCTTGGGCCTGTATGAGGTGTACTATGCCCCGGGAAAAGATGCCGTGGATGCAAGCTCCATAGAAGCCCTGCGGGCGGAGGCGAAAATTGGCGAGGAGCTTTTGGCCCCTTACTGCAACAACTACAATGAATGGGTACAGTATCAGACCTTTGATGTGACACAGAAGCTGAAAGAAGAGGGAAATCTGTGTGTGCTGTTGGGCAACGGCTGGTACTTCGGGCGCTTCAGCTTCAACGACCCGGACGGCAGGCCCTACTACGGAAAGGGCAGGAGGCTTATAGCCGAGCTGCGCCTGACCTATGAGGACGGCACCGAAGAGGTTATCGGCACGGATGAGAGCTGGCAGGTAAACTACAGCAATATCTTCTTCTCCAATATCTATGACGGCGAGCAGAGGGACGATACATTGGAGCCAGTAGCGGCGGCAGCGGCCCAGGAGGTGGAACCTCCTTTGGGGAAGCTGACTGCCAGGAGGAGTCTCCCGGTGAAGGTGCTGGAGGAGCTGCCTGTGGCGGAGCTAATCCATACTCCCGCAGGGGAGACTGTGGTAGATCTGGGCCAGAATATAGCAGGGTCTTTTAGACTGCGGGTCTGCGAGCCAAAGGGAGCAAAGATTCACATCCAGGTAGGAGAAGTGCTGCAGCAGGGCAACTTCTATCGGGATAATCTGCGCTCGGCAAAGGCGGAGTACATCTACATTTCTGACGGCAAAGAGCATGTTCTGCAGCCCTTTTTCACCTTCTATGGTTATCGCTATGCGAAAGTGGAAGGGGTAGCCAACCTGAAGGCAGAGGATTTCACTGGCCTGGTAATGTATTCCGATCTGCCCAGAAACGGCTGGCTGGAGACTGGTAATGATCTGGTGAATCGCCTGATCCTAAATACAGAGTGGGGCCAGAAGGGGAACTTTGTGGATGTGCCCACGGACTGCCCTCAGCGCGACGAGCGCATGGGCTGGACCGGGGATGCGGAGGTATTCTCCCCTACAGCTTGCTATCAGAGGGACAGTTACGCCTTCTTTGCAAAATATCTCTATGACATGGCCACAGAGCAGAAAACCAGGGACGGCGCTGTACCCGATGTGGTTCCCTCCTTTGGGCATCAGGGCATTTCCTGTGCATGGGGAGATGCGGCCTGTGTGATTCCCTGGGTGGTATATAGATTCTACGGCGACAAGTCCATTTTGGAAGAGCAGTTTGACAGCATGAAGGGCTGGGTAGATCATATTTATGGATTGGAGAAGAAGGATCAGGGTTGGCGGAAGCATTTCCATTATGGAGACTGGCTGGCGTTGGACGGCCCTGGGGGTATTGACGGCGTCATGGGCGCCACGGAGAGCGCCTTTATTGCACTGGTGTATCTGCGCTACAGCGCACAGCTAACAGCGAAAGCGGCAGGGGTTTTAGGAAAGACCCAGGAGGAAACCTACTACAATGGATTGGCGGACAAGATTTTAGGGGAAATCCGGCATGAATATTTTGCTCCCTCCGGCAGATGCTGCCTGGATACCCAGACAGCGCTGCTGCTGAGCTTACGGCATGGACTGAGTGTGGACAGGAAGCAGACCAAAGAACGGCTGCAGAAAAAGTTTGAGGACAATAATGGAAAGCTGCAGACCGGATTTGTGGGTACGCCGATTCTAGGCGAGGAGCTGACCAAAGCGGGCTTAAGCGAGCTGGCCTATGGACTGCTGTTCAATGAGGAGTACCCGGGATGGCTCTATGAGGTGAAGCTGGGGGCCACCACCATATGGGAGCGCTGGAACAGTATGCTGGCGGACGGAAGCGTGTCCTCCACAGGCATGAACAGCTTCAACCATTATTCCTACGGCTCCATTGTGGAGTGGATGTATGCCTATGTGGCAGGCATCAGGCAGGCGGAAGACAGCATCGGCTTCAGACATGTGTGCATTTGTCCGGTGGTGGATTCCAGGCTGGGGCATGTGGAGGCATGTTATCAGTCGGCCATGGGACTTTGGAAGACCTCCTGGAAAGCTTTGGACGATTTCCATCTGGAGCTTCAGGTGACCGTGCCTTTCGGCTGCCGGGCGGAACTGGTATTGCCCTATGCGCCTGAGAGCGTATACGAAGATGGGTCGAATCCCATGTTCGCGCAGGTGGAAGGCGGCGTCTGCCATCTGGAGGCAGGAAGCTACCGTGTCTGCTACGAGACTACAGCGCCCCTGCGCAAGATCTACAGCACGGCCACGCCTATCAGGGAGCTTTTGGGCGTTCCTGCCATCCGCAGCTTCCTGACGGAGAAGATACCTCAGATCGGGCAGGTGCCGGAGCATATGCGGTCTAGCAGTATCCGGGATTTGGCGGCGCAGTTCGCAGGGCATCTGGAGGCCGGAATGCTGGAGCAGTTGGATGAGGCACTGGCGAAGCTGGCATAGGAGGGGCCTAGCGTAAGGGGTTTGCATTTGAGATAGAGCTGGATAGAAAAACGGCAGTTGCAGGAATGGGGCCTGTATACTGCCGTTTTTTGAATCATAGGCTCATGCTTCTATTTTAGCGCATCAGAGCTGATAATATCCATAAAGGCTTCTATGCTGTCCACTTTTGCGGCAGGACACTGCGGGAACGATGTGGAGAGACTGTCAACCGCAATTGGCGGATTTTTTGTGTTATAAGTCAAGAAAATACATAGACAAATCCGGGTCATTTAGTGTAGAATAGACAGCACTGCACTTTAAGGAGGAGCTGGAATCTGCGGGATTTCCAAGCCAGGCAGGAAAGGATATAAAGCGCGCAAAGGGAGAAGAGAATGAACATCAGGAAAAAGTTATTCGGAGACAAAGAATTCTATCGAATGGTGCTGGCTGTCACTGTGCCCATCATGATTCAGAACGGCATTACCAACTTCGTAGGCCTGCTGGACAATATCATGGTGGGCCGCATCGGCACGGAGCAGATGTCCGGCATCGCCATCGTGAACCAACTATTGATGGTATTCAATCTGGCCATCTTCGGGGCTATTTCTGGGGTGGGGATTTTTGGCGCCCAGTTTTTCGGCTGTCGGAACCACAAGGGCGTCCAGCACACCCTGCGGTTCAAGATTTATGTGGGCCTGGGGATTCTGGTGCTGGGCACGATCATACTGATGGCCGGGGGAGAGCAGCTAATACAGATGTATCTGCACGGGGAGGGCAATGATCAGGCCCTGCAGGCTACATTGGGGTATGGGAGAGAATACCTCTGGGTGATGCTGGCCGGCCTGCCGCCCTTTGTGGTGGAGGAGGTGTATGCTAGCACTCTCAGGGAGGGCGGCGAGACAAAGGTGCCCATGATAGCGGGCGTAGTGGCCGTACTGGTGAACCTGACGCTGAATTATCTGCTGATCTTTGGGAAACTTGGTTTCCCGGAGCTGGGGGTGGTGGGCGCTGCCATTGCCACGGTGATATCTCGGTACGTGCAGATGATCATAGTCATTGCCTGGACTCACAGGAATCCGGAAAAGATGCCTTTTATCGTGGGTGTCTACAGAGAGTGGAAGGTTCCCGGACAGCTCTCCTGGAACATCGTCAGGAAAGGCACGCCCTTGATGCTCAATGAGATCCTGTGGTCAGCGGGTATGGCTATCATGACCCAGTGCTATTCCACCAGAGGGCTGGACGCGGTGGCGGCTTTGAACATTTCCACGGTGATTTCCAACCTGTTCAACGTGGTGTTTGTGGCCATGGGAAGCGCTGTGTCCATCATCGTGGGACAGCTTTTGGGCGCAGGGAAGATGGAGGAGGCTGTGGACACGGACAGAAAGCTTATCGCATTTGCGGTTATGAGCTGCGTGGTGATGGGGGCTCTGGTATTTGCGCTTGCCCCCCTGTTTCCACAGCTATATAATACCAGCACAGAGGTAAAAGAGCTGGCTACAGTGCTCCTTCGGGTGGCAGCCCTGTGTATGCCCATATTTGGGTTCCTGCACACCACGTATTTTACACTGCGCTCAGGTGGTAAGACCATTATTACGTTTCTATTCGACAGCGTATTTCTCTGGTGCGTCAGCATTCCAGTGGCCTATGTGCTCAGCCGCCATACTGCTATGGCCATAGCAGCACTGTATTTTAGCTGTCAATTGTTGGATTTGATCAAATGTGTCATTGGGTTTGTGCTGGTGAAGAAGGGCGTGTGGCTGAACAATATTGTGGCTTAGAAAGTCTAGTGACTCTTGTGGTATGCAGGAAAGGCCACATAAGTAGCATCATGATTGGCGTGGGATGAACTAGGAAAGGCGGTTTCTACATATGGAAAAAGGAAGAATTATTTTCTTGAACGGGGTAACCAGCGCGGGAAAAACCTCCATTGTGGAGGCGCTTCAGAGGCGGGAGGATATCTTTTTCTACGTTGTGGCAAATGACCTGTTTCAGGAAATGGTGGGGGAGGAGTATCTGCGCAGGGACTACTGGAAATATCTCAGCGAGGTAATCATCATGATGTACCATACGGCAAGGCTCTATTCCGATATGGGGAAGAATGTGCTGATTGACGGGATTCTGGTGGAGCGGGAAGAGCTAAAGCCTCATTACGGTCAGCTCCTGGAAATATTAAAGGACAATCCCCTGGATATCGTAGAAGTCTATTGTCCGCTGGACATCTACAGACAGCGCAATTTGAACCGTGGTGACAGATACGAGACCCAATCCCAGGAACAGCATGAGCTGATGGCAAAGGATATTGGATACAGCGCCAGGGTGGATACCAGCATCTATAGCCCAGAGGAGTGCGCGGAACAGATTATCAGCCAGTTATTTCATTGACAGCAGGAAAAGGAGATAGGTATGGATAGAGAATTCTATGAAAAGGTAAGCGCCTGGTTTGAGGAGCACAAAGAGGCCATGGTGGAGGACATCAAGCGTCTGGTGCGCATCGACAGCGTCTCCCGGCCCGGCACGGACGATGCGCCCTTTGGGAGAGGCTGCGTACAGGCCCTGGAGGAGATGCTGGCTATGGGCAGGGAGCATGGCTTTCACTGCGAGAACCATGGGGACATGGTAGGCAGTATCGGCGAAAAAGAAAAGAATTGGGAAAATCTGATCGGGTTCTGGAACCATCTGGATATCGTCCCCACAGGGAACGGCTGGGAGAACGGGCCCTTTGACCCGGTGGTGAAGGAGCGCTTTCTGATCGGACGAGGAGTGCAGGACAATAAGGGGCCTGCAGTGGGTATTCTGTATGTGATGCAGTGCCTGCGGGAGCTGCATGTGCCATTAAAGCATGAGCTGTGCTTGTTTGTGGGCACGGACGAGGAGCGGGGGATGGAGGATATGGAATATTATACAGCTCACTATCCTGTGCCAAAGCTATCCATTGTGCCTGACAGCGGATTTCCAGTATGCTATGGCGAGAAGGGAATCCTGGAGGGACAGATGGTGACCCAGGACTGTGTGTCGCCTCAGGTGTTGGAGGTGAAAGGCGGCAGTGCCAGCAATATGATTCCTGACAGAGCCTGGGTAGTGCTTCTGGACAGCAAGGACTTGGAGGAGGAGCTGGAAAAACTCTGTGGGCAGGCTACAGAGTACAACAGGATTTCCAGTGAGAAAGTGCCAGGGGGCATCCGAATTACAGCCTGTGGTACCAGCAAGCACAGTGCATCTCCCCACGGCAGCGTCAACGCCATCCATGAGCTGTGTGTTTTTCTGAAAAATATGACATCTTTGTCAGAAAAAGACAAAGAACTGTTTGCGAAGATCGGAAAGCTCACAAGAGAGTATGACGGCGCGGAGACGGGAATCGCCTACCGGGACGAAGTGTCCGGCCAGACCACCTGCGCGGGCACGGTGCTTGCCATGGAGGAGGGGCATCTGAGCCTGACCCTGAACATCCGCTATGCCATCACGGCCAAAGACCAGGAGGACATGGCGGCCCTTACAGCCTACGGCGCGGCAAACGGATGTGACTGGCGCCTGGAGCGCAATTCCAGGCCCGGATACTTTCCTAAGGAGCATCCGGCGGTGGAGGTGCTGACCAATGTATACAATGAGCTTACGGGGAGCAGCGCCCAAAGCTTTGTGATGGGAGGCGGCACCTACGCCAGGAAGCTGCCATGTGCCTTTTCCTACGGCCCTGGCGGCATGAAAGAAAGCGAGGCAGACAAGGGGACAAAGGAGAGACTTTTCGCCCCGGGGCATGGCGGCGGGCATGAGCCGGACGAGGCGCTGAACCTGCGGCTGTTTGTGGAGGCTATGAAGATTTACGCCTGCGCCATAGTGGCGCTGAACGATGTGGAGTTGTGATATGCCATGAGCTTTCTGAGTACATTCGTCTATAACATGATTGCGACTACCACCGGCCTGGTCTGTGTGATCTTCGTGGGCATGGCTGTCTTAAAAGTCCTGCCCGCCGGCCGGAAGAGATTCGGGCTTTGGAGGACTGCTCTTGCGGCGGCCTGCCTTGCCATGTTCGCATGGACCGCCGCCTGGTTTTACAAGAAAGGCTTTCTGGACAATTTCTTCGTGTCCATATTGATGGATTATCTGCAGCTGATTGGGTATGCATGGTGCGTCAGCTTTCTCTTTCGGGTAAAATTCCGGAAGTGCTGGGGCATTGTCCTATTTGAGGAATGCGTAAGAAACTTTGCCAATGTACTGACCTTTATCAGTTTCACGGACAGGCCCCTTGTGCTGAGCATCCCGGAAGAGCGCAGGACGTATCTGTTCCTGGGCACCGTGGGGATGATGGCTGTATTTTTGCTGCTTCTGTTTGTGCTGTATAAAATGAAAGTGACAGACGCATACCGTCAGTGGGTGGAGTACAGGAATATCTGGAGCTGGGGCATGATTTGTCTGAGCGCATACCCGATTCTGTTCTATGGGGCCACGGGGTTCCTCATGGGCGGCGGAGCCAGCCGAAACGTCAGCATGGGCATCACGCTGCTGATGCTGACCGCGGCGCTTCTCTTGTTCCACCACATGGGGATGGAAGCGTGGCAGCGAAAGGAATTCGCCGCCCAGGAGCTGATCCTCCAGCAGCAGAATGTCTATATCAAGACCTTGGAGGGGATGCAGGAGGAGATGCGGCGCTTTGAACATGATTACAAAAACATGATATCAGGGCTGTGCCTGACGGCAAAAGAGGGGGAGCTTACGGAGGCGAACCGCTTCCTCCAGGAGATGGAGGAGGATTTCCACAGCCAGATTGGCGGACAGATCCGGCAGATAGAGCAGCTTTCCAACGTCCGCATCACAGAAGTAAAAGGGCTGCTCCTTGCGAAGCTGGCCGGGATGCAGCGGGAGGGCACGGCCTGTGAGCTGGAAGTGATGCGGCTTTTCCGGCAAACCAGGCTCAGGACCACAGACCTGTGCAGATGCTTAGGGATTCTCATCGACAATGCCATGGAGGAGGTCAGGGGGCAGGAGGACGCCCGGGTGCATATCATGATTAGCAGCCAGGAGAGGTACACGACTTTCCGGGTGAAGAACAGGCTGTACCACGGCGTTGACGTCCACAGGATCTGGCAGCAGGGCTATTCCACCAAAGGCCCGGACAGAGGCCTGGGGCTTGTGAGCTACAGAAAGATTTTGGAGGGCTATGAAGACGTGCTGCCTGCCACGGCGGTGCAGGAGGGATATTTTATTCAGGAATTCAAGGTGCAGGAGAGGAATGCAAAGTAGATTATAACAGCGCTGAGCGGGGCATGCGCGGAACTATAATAAGGAGGGAAAGGTGCTGCCGGTATATATTTGCGAGGACGAGGAGGACATCCGAAAAGTTCAGAGGGAATATCTGGAAAAACAGATTCTGATTCAGGGATACGACATGGAGATTGCCCTGTGCAGCGGCCGTCCCGGGGAGATTCTGGAGGCTGTGAAAGGGGCTCCCGGCAGGGGCATCTATTTCCTGGACGTGGAGTTAAAAGGGGAGGAAATGGACGGGTTCGCCCTGGGGCGGGAAATCAGGAAGCTGGATCCCAGAGGATTTCTGATTTATGTGACAGCCTATGGGAACCTGGCTTTTGAGACATTTCGCTACCATCTGGAGGCCCTGGACTATATCGTGAAAGAGAGCAGGGTGAAGATGGAGGAGGGGCTTGCAAAGAGCCTTTCGGTGATTACAGAGCGGATGCGGGCGGAGCAGGGAGAAGCCAGGGAATTTTTCTCCGTGAAAGTGATGGATGTGGTAAAACATGTGCCGATAGACGAAATCATGTTCTTCGAGGCTGCCCCGGGCACCCACAGAATCGCCCTCCACGGGGTGAACGACTGGTTCGACTTTATCGGCAGCCTGCGGGAGCTGGAGGAGCAGCTGGGCAGCAGGTTTCTGCGCACCCACAGGGCCTATCTGGTGAATGTGGAACAGATTGCGGAGCTGGATCTGCGGGACAGAGAGATACGAATGAAAAATGGAGAGAGATGCCTGTTCGCAAGAAATGTGAAAGGGGCGCTGCTGGAGCGGATGTGAGATTCCGTTCAGGCAGCGCCCTTTTCCGTTGGGGCATATTTTCACAAAAGGGTGGGGCAGGGTGATATGATGCCGGTGTGCGGAGGCGATTTGCAGTGGGGGAGCAGGGAAACTGTGCCGCAGAGGCGGCGAGTCCACAATGCAGGGAATCTCCAGGGCAGAGGGAAAGGAACTGGCATGCAGGAACCAAAGCCGCAATGCAGAACATATGACAGCCCTCCGCACAAAAAACAAGGAAAGAGGTTTACGGTTATGGAACAAAATGTACTGTTATCTTTGTCTCATGTGTCCAAACGCTTCAAGACAGAGCTGGCGCTAAAGGACATCAGCATGACACTGCACCAGGGGGAGATCCTGGGCTTCCTGGGGCCCTCCGGGGCGGGCAAGACCACCACCATTAAAATTATCACAGGGCAGCTGAGGCAGACCTCCGGGGAGGCCAGGCTCCTGGGCACGGACTCCACCAACATCGACTCGTCCATCTACGAGAAAATCGGCGTGGTCTCGGACAACAGCGGCATCTACAGGAAGATGACCGTATGGCAGAACCTGGCCGTATTTGCCAGGATATGGCAGATACCCCGGGGCAGGGTGGAGCAGGTGCTGGCCCAGGTAGGGCTGGCGGAGCATAAGAACAAACCTGCCGGCAAGCTATCCAAAGGCCAGACCCAGCGCCTGGTGCTGGCCCGGTCCGTGCTGCATAAGCCCAGAGTCTTATTCCTGGATGAGCCCACCAGCGGCCTGGATCCCACCACCGCCCTGGCCATCCACCGGATGCTCCTGGAACTGAAAGAGCAGGGTATGGCTATCTTCCTCACCACCCACAACATGGAGGAGGCCACCAAACTCTGCGACAGGGTGGCGCTGCTCCACGATGGCGAAATCGTGGAGTTCGGCTCTCCCCAGGAAATCTGCTTAAAGTACAATCGCAACAAAAAATACCATGTGCTGCTTTCCGACCACAGGGAGCTGGAGCTGGACCAGAATTCGGAGAACATTGCCAAAATCGCACAGTGGATGGAGGGGGACGAAATCATGCGGATCCATTCCTGCGAGCCCACTTTAGAGACAGTGTTCCTGGAGGTCACGGGGAAAGATCTGAATGTGTAAAAAACCAGTGAAAGCCTGGTCCTGGAGATGGTGTTCCCATAGGTCACGGGGAAAGATTTGAATGTGTAAAAAACCAGTGAAAGCCCGGCCCTGGAGACGGTGTTCCCGGAGGCCGTGGGGCAAGAATCTGAATGTATGAAAAAACATGCGAAAGCGAGGAGATTATGGACATGAAAAGTATGAATGGAACTGCAAAACCCATGGAAAGGAATGCGCGCGGCAGCGCCCCCGGAGGCGGCCTGCATAAATTAGCTGCGGTAACTCAGATCAAATGGCTGTGCATCACCCGCAACACCATGATCATGATGGGGCCGGTGCTGGTCATCGGCATGGTGTATGGATGCAAGATTCTCTACGGAGTCAATGGGGGAGGCACTCTGGTGCCCTTTCTGCGGGGGATTCTGCTGAATATCGGAATCACCATGAATATCTGTGCGGAGGGCTTCATCATGGTGGGGACCTCCATAGCGGAGGAGAAAGAAAACCATACCCTGCGGGTGCTGATGACATCTTCTATTACAGGAATGCAATACTTTATCGGCAGCATCTTGATTCCGTTCGCCATGCTGATGGCGGTGAACTACATCGTGCTGTTCATCAGCGGCATTTCCCTGGACATCGTGCCCTGGATTCCCTTTTTCCTGGTGAGCATGGTGGCCTCCCTCACCAGCTGCGTGCTGGGAATGATTGTGGGAATCTGCGCGAAGAACCAGATGAACGCCAACCTGCTCTCCTATCCCTTTCTGATGGTGTTCATGATGGTGCCGGTATTCGGGAGCATGTCAGAGGGGCTTCACAAAATTTCCGGATTTCTCTTCACCGGTGTCTTGACAGGCATGACCGAGCGGCTGGCAAACGGAGAGAAGTATATGATGTCGCCGCTAGACATGGCAGTGCTGTTTGGGGAGCTGGCAGTGAGCGTTTTGGTGTTTTTGATGCTTTATAAAAGGAATGGATACGAAAAAGATTAGCATCAAAGAAACATGCATATAATTCCTTTTTTTACAGATACTAACTCCATGTCAGACGGATAAAAAGGCTTCCGGTGAAAAGAGAAAGCCTGAGAAAACTTGACAAATGGAGGGAAAATATCAATGAAAGCCACAGGAATTGTAAGACGTATAGATGATTTGGGCAGGATAGTCATTCCAAAGGAAATCCGCAGAACCTTGCATATCAGAGAGTCGGATCCCCTGGAGATCTTCACGGACAGGGAGGGACAGGTCATCCTGAAGAAATACTCCCCCATCGGGGAGATGAGCACCTTTGCCAAACAGTATGTGGAGAGCCTGGCCCAGGTCTCCGGCCACGCGGCGCTGATCGCGGACAGAGACCAGTTCATCGCCGCGGCCGGGGGCTACAAGCAGATGGTGAACAAGTCCGTCAGCAGACAGATGGACGAGAAGATTCACAACCGGGAGACCATCATGGCCACCAGGGGGGACAGAAGCTTCATCCCGGTGTGCGACGAGGGCGGAGACGATTACCAGCACGAGGCCATTGCGCCGATTCTGTGTGAGGGCGACATCATAGGCAGCGTGGTTCTATTACAGAATGATAATAAGACTCGCATGGGCGAGGTAGAGCAGAAGCTCCTGCAGTCGGCCGCGGGATTTTTGGGGAGGCAGATGGAGCAGTAGAACGGATTTACTACATGTTGGGTAGAGCAGGGCAGCACATCCTTAAGGAAGTGCTGCCCTTGTTGTGTGTAGACCTGCGGAGATGAACTTTTGCAGAAATAGCAAAAAATAGATAAAAAATTGGATTTTGGGTGTTATACTGTAACACAAGGAGCTATGTTTCCAAGGGAATTCAATCCAGGAAAAGGAGGAAAGCAGTATGGGATATCGAATTCTGATAGCAGACGACGAGCCAGACATCGTAGCCGTGCTCTCCCATTTCTTTACCGTTAAAGGCTATGAAGTGCTGGAAGCCTTTAACGGCCAGCAGGCCCTTTGCCAGGCACAGCGGGCGCCGGATATTATTTTGCTAGACATTAACATGCCAGGGACCGACGGGCTGGAGGCCTGTGAGCGGATGAGAGACTATGTGGCCTGCCCGATTCTGTTTTTGACAGCGCGGATAGAGGATGGGGACAAGGTCCTGGGCTTTGCGGCAGGGGGAGATGACTATATTGTAAAGCCCTTCTCCCTGGTGGAGCTGGAGGCCAGGGTGCAGGCCCATCTGCGGCGGGAGCAGCGCAGGCAGGGGGAGAGCAAAGTGCAGTTTTCCGGCGACCTGACCATTGATTTTGCTGGGCATTGCTGCTTTTGCCAGGGCAACCTGATTGAACTTACGAAAAAAGAGTTCGAAATTATTGCCCTGCTGGCCCAGAACCCGGGGCAGGTTTTTGACAGAGAGCGGATCTATGAGCGAATATGGGGGTATGACAGCGAAGGGGACAGCAGCGTGGTGGCAGAGCATATCCGCAGAGTGCGGGTCAAAATCGCGAAGCATACAGACAGGACCTATATCGAGACAGTCTGGGGGTGTGGCTATAAATGGATAAAATAAGGAAATGGGCCCTGTCCCTGCGGGGGAGCCTTGTGCTGCATGTAATCGTGTTTACCCTGATAGCTCTGGGGCTGTGCTACGGCACAGAGGGTGTGTGCAGTTATGCGAGAGGGGCGATTTATGACAGCCTCCCGCCATGGGGGGAAAAGTATTACCTGACCAACGAGAAAGGAGAGCAGCTGGGGGAGGGCGGTTATATCGGAACTGCTCCCAGGGTGATTCCAGAGAGAGAGGAAAGGCTGCTGCGTGTGGTGGATGTTCTGCCTGTGGTGGCTGCTCCTGTCTATTCCGGGCTCTGCATCCTGGCGGCAGCTTTTCTTTTTTACAGGAACCGGCTGAGGGAGCCCCTTGGGGAATTGAAAAGGGCATCGGAGAAGATATCGGCCAATGACCTGGATTTCACGTTGTGTTATGAGCGAGCGGATGAATTGGGAGATTTGTGTACCTCCTTTGAGACAATGCGGGCTGCGCTGCGAGACAGCTTTTCTAAAATGTGGCGGCAGATGGAGGAGAGGAAGCGGCTGAACGGGGCCTTTGCCCATGATCTGCGGACACCTCTCACAGTGCTTAGAGGCTGTGACGAATTGCTTCAGGCAAAGGAGGATCCAGAAATAAGAACCATTGCTACCACCATGGGAAGGCATATTAGCCGCATGGAACATTATGTGGAAAGCATGGGGCAGCTCCAGCGGCTGGAGGACAGACAGCCGGAGTACCGGGCCACACTGCTGCGGGAATTTTTTGCTGTGTTATCCGAAAGCGCTAATATGCTCTGTCAGGAAAAGGGAAAGAAAATCTGTCTGGAGGATCGGACAGTGTCAAAATGGTTCTGTGTGGATGGGACATTTCTGTCGGAGGTGAGCGCCAACCTGGTGGCAAATGCCACAAGGTATGCACAGACCAAAGTTAGGCTTATTCTGGAGGAGAGACAGTCAGGGCTGGCTCTTTCGGTGGCTGACGATGGCCCTGGATTTGAGGAAAAGATGCTGCGCCAGGCCGTAGATCCCTATGTCACAGGGGAGGAGAAGCGGGGGGAGCATTTTGGCCTGGGACTCTATATCTGTAAAGTGCTGTGCGAGAGTCACGGTGGATGGCTGAAAGTGGAAAATGAGAAACCTTACGGCGCCAAAGTGACAGCATTTTTTAAAAATGGTTCCAAAAGTAGATAAAAATTAGAATTTTATGCATTACTATCTCCTTATTCAAGGCAATAGCTGGTTTGCCAGGACATCCTTTTTGGATAGCTTCTGGGGCCGGCGCCTGAGAAGAAAGGAGATTTTTTTATGGAATTAAAGACAGTGGAACTGACAAAGGAATACGGAAAAAAGAAAGCTGTAAACCGCATGAATATCACACTGACCCAGGGTGTCTACGGACTGTTGGGCGCCAACGGCGCGGGGAAGACTACGCTAATGCGTCTGCTGTGTGCCCTTCAGCAGCCTACTGGCGGGCGCATCCTGTTAGACGGGCAAAGCATAGGGAAGCTGGGGGAGGACTACCGGAATCTGTTGGGATACCTGCCGCAGGCATTTCGCTATTATCCTGACTTTAGAGCCATTGACTTCCTGCTCTATATTGCGGCCCTGAAAGGACTGGAGGGAAAGGCGGCAAAAGAAAAAGCCTGGGGGCTTTTGGAGCAGGTGGGACTGTCCTGTGAGGCGAAGCACAGGATAAAGACCTTTTCAGGGGGCATGAAGCAGCGGTTGGGAATCGCCCAGGCCATGCTAAACGATCCACGGATTCTGATTCTGGATGAGCCCACCACAGGGCTTGACCCCAAAGAGCGGGTGCGCTTCCGCAACTTGATCAGCGCCTTCTCCAAGGGGCGCATCGTGATTCTATCCACCCACATTGTGTCAGATGTGGAGTTTATCGCAGAGCGGATCCTGGTGATGAAGGCCGGACAGATCATTCACTGGGGGAGACCTGGGGAAATCACTTCGGAGATTCAGGGACAGGTGTGGGAGTGTACCGTACCTGTAGAACATGCAGACAGGTATGTGGCAAAGTGGAATGTGAGTAATCTGCGCAATGAGAGAGAGGGATATACGGTGTTGCGGGTAATTGCTGCCCAACAGCCCATGGAAAATGCAAAGTTAGTCACACCTAATCTAGAAGATTTATATCTGTACTATTTCCAGGAACAGACAGCCAGAGAGACATATGCTACCGGAGGGGATCACACATGGGAAGGAGAGGATGCGAGATGAGGAAACTGATTGGATATGAACTGGGTAAGCTTTTTGGGAGGAGACTGACGCAGGTGGCATTTTTGGCAGTGATTCTGTTTTCTGCCCTGTTTACCTTCTCCACTTATCAGAACAAGTATGCCTCCTATGGCAGCAGGCAGGCCTCCGGAGGGGAAGCCGTGGCGCTGGACAAGGAGATTGCGGCAAAGTATGCAGGGATATTGACAGATGAAAAGGTGCAGCAGATGATGGCTGAGCTGGTTCCAAAGTCCGGCCCTCAGGGGCTGAATGCCATCTATCTGTACCAGAACGCACTGCAATCGGCGGTGTCGGCCCGATTTTCGGATATGTATGGAAACTGGAATGGGCTGGGGGTGGCGGACGTGTTCGGCCAGGAAGAAATCCGAATTGGCTATGTGGACGGCTGGATTGGGGCCAGCAGGGATATGGAGAAGTCCTTCCTCTTTCTGTCCTTTGTGATCCTGATTATGCTTGCGCCAATCTACAGCGGCGAGTATGGAGGTGTGGACAATCTCATTCTGGCCAGCAGATACGGCAGAACAAAATGCGCCAGTGCCAAGGCGCTGGCGGGAATTTTGGCAGCCCTTTTCATTACCGCAGTGATGGTGATCTTAAATGTGGGGGCGGCTTTCCTTCTGTATGGCAGCGAGGGATTAGACTGCAGCATCCTATTTGCACAGTTGACTTTGACAGAAGGGTACATCCCCTTTAACATCACCTGCAGTACCTTGCTAGGATACCAGATTTTGCTTATCTTTACTGGTGCTGTGTGCACAGCGGGGATAGGGTTGGTGGCCTCAGCTGCCTGCAAGAATCCCATGGCAGCCATGGTGGCTTCCGCGGCGATTCACATAGTGCCTATCTTGCTCCCTGTGTCAGAAGGTAGCTTGCTGTTTCGGCTTTTGGTGCTGCTGCCAATCTATCAGATGCAGTTTGAGACATTGATGGCCGCAGGGCAGTTGGGGAACGGGATGCCCTATGCCATGCTGGCGCTGCCGGTAAGTGCCGGATTCCTGGTCATTGGCTACACTGTTTCGCGCAAGATTTTTGCTGGCCGTGAGGTGAGTTAGGCAGTCACCGAAAAATATCCCGATACAACCGAAAAAAATTCCCTATCTGACCTCTTCCTTTTTTCCTATAATGAATCCATCAAGTCAAGGAAATAGGAAAGCATTCCAAATTATCAAAAAGAATGGGAGGGTAAATGATGGGTAAGAAGTCATCTGTGGTTGTGGGAACGAAGAAATACAGCCTATGGCAGAGCATCTGCAGACACAAGGGACTGTACCTGATGGCGTTGCCAGGCTTTGTCTGGTTTGTTCTGTTCAAGTACATTCCCCTGGTGGGCTCAGTGATTGCTTTTATGGACTATGACATTTACAAGGGAATCAAGGGGAGCAGCTTTGTAGGGTTGAAGCATTTTGCCCACTTTTTCAAATTCCCGGAATTCGGACAGATTTTTCGAAATACAGCCATTCTGGGGGCCTACGATGTATTCATTGTGTTTCCGATTCCGATTCTGTTGGCCATCCTGATGAACGAAGTGCGGGGGGCAAAATACAAGAAAGCCGTGCAGACAGCAGTGTATGTGCCGCACTTCCTCTCCTGGGTCATCATCGGCGGTATATTTACTACACTGCTATCGCCAAATACGGGAGTTATCAACAATTTCAGGCAGATGTTGGGACTGGATTCTATCTACTACATGGCCAGCGAGAAGCATATTAGAGGGATATTGGTCATCGCCAGCATTTGGAAGGAGATGGGCTGGAGCTCCATTGTCTATCTGGCGGCCATTGCGGGAATCGACCCGGCCCTGTATGAGGCAGCGGAGATCGATGGAGCCAATCGCTTCAGGCGGATGTTAAATATCACCCTACCCACGATCCTGCCTATCATTATGACCATGCTGCTTTTAAAGATCGGGAACTTTATGGAGATAGGCTTTGAGAAGACTAACTCCTTTATGAACAGCATGAACCAGGAGCGCATCGATGTGTTTGACACCTTCGTGTATAGATATGGTCTGCAGAACCTTCAGTACAGCTATGCCACAGCGGTGGGATTGTTCAAATCGGTGGTGGGTATCACGCTTCTGTTCCTGTCCAACACCCTGAGCAAGAAGACGACACAGCAGTCAATTATATGATGGAAGGAGAGGAACCATGAACAAGACTAGGATTAAACGTTCGGTGCCAGATAGAATCTTCAATGTGGCGAATCTGATTCTGCTGGGAGCAATCGGGCTGATTGCGGTGCTACCTTATATCAATATGCTGGCGGTGTCCTTGAGCAGCTCAGGACCTGTGGACTCCGGTCAGGTGGCATTCCTACCTATGGAGCTGACCTTTGAGAATTACAAGACAGTGTTTATGGATAAGGGGATTCTTCGCTCTGTGGGGATATCGGCATTTATGACTGTGGCAGGAACCGCATTCAGCCTACTGCTGACAGTGATGTTTGCCTATCCTTTATCCCGGGAGGAATTCAGGCTGCGGAAGCTCTGCAATGTGATGATACTCATTGTCTTCATCTTCAACGCACCTATCATTCCCTGGTACCTGACCATGAGATCTTACGGGCTCTATGACAATCTCTGGGCGCTGATTCTGCCGTCAGCCCTGAGCACCTACAACATCATCATCGTGCGCTCCTTTTTCGCAGAGGTGTCGCCGGCGCTGATAGATGCGGCAAAGGTGGATGGATGTGGGGAGATGAGGACTTTGATGCAGATTATCCTGCCCATCTCCAAGGCAGTGATGGCTACGGTAGGACTGATGTACGGTGTGGGCTACTGGAACAGCTATACCACACCCCTTTACTTAATCAATGACCGCAATTTATATACATTGCAGCTGCGTATCAAATCCATTGTACTGGATTCCAATGCACTGGAGAGCATGAACACCGTGAGTCTGGGCACGTCCACCCAGGCCCTGAAGATGACCACCATCATTGTGGCCGCTATCCCGGTGCTGTGTGTCTATCCTTTCCTGCAGAAGCATTTCGTGAAGGGTATGACCATTGGATCCGTGAAAGGCTGACGCTGGCTGGCAACCCACCAGAATCAGACTCAATACATGACAATGGAGAACAGGCACAGGGAAAGGCCTGGAGGCAATGAAAAAAGCGGGAGTTGAAAGAGAGGTAAAACAGAGATTGCATTTCACAAAAATCAAATGTAAAATCAAAGAAAGGAAAAGATTATGAAAAAGAGACAGATTACGAAGATTGCGGCTTTAGGGTTGGTAGTTGCCATGCTGACAGGCTGTGGAAGCCAGGCCGGGGATTCGGGCCAGACAGGTACAGTAGAGAGCAGTGCGGAGGCTTCAGGGGGAGCATCCGCAAAGGAAGACACTTCCTCCGAGGCAGCGTCCTCCCAGGCGTCAGAAGGCGGGGACCAGGAAATTCCCACCATTTCCATCGGTTTGCGGGCTGGCAACAGCTATGTGCAGTCCTGCCCGGACATTAACACAGATGAGCATGTGCTGGCCTTTGAGGAGAGACTTGGGGTAGATCTGAATATCACCCTGATTCAGCACGATGGATTTACTGAGAAGCTGGGCATGATGCTGGCCCAGGGAGATTTCCCCGATGTGATTTCAGGCGATATGCCTTACACTGCTGTCATGTCCGGGGCCATAGAGAACGGCCTGTTCATGCCTCTGGATGACTTGCTGGAGGAATATGGGCCCAATCTGATGGCACAGGTGCCGGCCAATGTGTGGGATGAGCTCAGAGGGCCAGATGGACATATCTACGCCATCGGCGACTTCATGACCAACACCGCCAGAAGGTGCACAGTTATCCGCAAGGATTTGCTGGATCAGCTTGAACTGGAGATTCCGGTAACTCTGGATGATTACTACAATGTATTGAAAGCCTTCAAGGAAGCGGGTGTAAAGTATCCCTTTATTGGAAGAGAGAAATTCAAGTACAGCGAGACCTTCTTTGCCGCCTACGGCGTGGTTCCTACCACCTGGCAGCTAAATGAAGAGGGACAGGTAGTGCCTGCCTATATTCTGCCTGAGATGAAAGAGGCGTTAGCCTTTTATAAAAAGCTATACGATGAGGGACTCATCGACGCGGAGAGTCTGACCAACAACGGAACCGTCCGTGACCAGAAGGCTGCAGCGGGAGACGTGGGCATGATGGTGGTAAATATCTCTGCGGCCCCTGGCTACAATATTGCTCTGCAGGAAAATTTGCCAGACGCGGAATGGGTATGTGTGGCATCCCCGGAGAATCCAAACGGCGGCAAGCATGGCTACGCAGCGTTTACGCCCACTGCCAATGTGCACTACATCAATGCAAAATGTGAGAATCCAGAAGAGATCGTGAAGTTTTTTGACAGCTTGCTGGAGCCTGACGAGGAACTGCAGAGATTCCTGACCTACGGCGTAGAGGGAGAGTTCTACACCCTGAACCAGGATGGCAGTGTGAATTTTGAAGTGCCTACTTACTCCCCCAATCCTTTTGATGTGATTCCACAGTTCCTGCGCAGAGTTAAGGACGCAGGGATCGACAGGGCCACACTGACCGCCATGCAGGGAGGCCCAGAGGCCATTGAATACTATGACACGAAAGCAAAGGACGACATCTTAAGCTATATCCAGCCCATTAACCTGCAGTCCATTGTGAGCCATCCAGAGCTGTCAGTGGAGGAGGATAAGCAGGAGCTATTTATCAACTATGCTTCCAAGGTGATGATAGGGACGGAATCCTTGGATAACTTTGACAAATTTGTACAGGAATGGATGGATCGGGGTGGCACTGAGGTCATTGCAGAAGCCACTGAGCAGTATAACAATGGCACTGCCAAGATACGAGAGTAAGGAACTATTACAAGATAAAGTTACAGGATTTACCTCCGTAGCGAAAACTGGAACAGGAAATCAATTCAGGCAACTATCACAGCGGGCAGACGCTGCAGGAACAGTCCGCCTCCGCAAAAGGGGCGGACTGTTCTGGCAAGAAATGCTCCAGAATGCCACTACATCGTAAGGGCCTCCCATGGGGCGGAAAGGACGGACCGTGTACAGGATTTTAATTGTGGATGATGAGATGGTGTTCCGAAAGGGAATCGGGGCTATGCTGCGGAAATCGGATTTCAGTATTGGGCAGATTTCGGAAGCCGTGGACGGGTGCGAAGCACTGAAGCTTTTGGAACAGAATAGCTACGATATTGTAATCACAGATATTCGCATGCCTGGCATGGACGGCCTAATGCTGTGCAGGAGTATCCGGGAGAGAGGCTTAAAGCCTGACATTGTGATCCTTTCCGGCTATGATGACTTTAAATATGCCCAGACTGCTATCCAATACGGTGTGTCCGATTATGTGCTGAAGCCAGTGTCCCAGAGGAAGCTCACAGAGGTGCTGCGGGAGGTTATTCGCAAGCGAGAGCAAAGCGGCATGGGTTTAAGGTACAGCCAGATGGACAGCCTGGTCACAGGACTGGCACAGGCGCTGTGGGATCAGGACAGAGAGGCGTGGCTGAGAGCCGGCGATGTGGTGGTAAAGACTTTGGATGGCATAGGACCAAAAGCGGAAGAGGAAATCTTACAGGAGATTATCTTAAGCACTGTAGAGAAAATCTCAGCCAAGCTGGGAGAGAGGCTGCCCACAGATGGCTTCGGAGAACAGGACTTTCAGGAGAAGCTTGAGCTGCTGTGGGAGATGACGGGGAATCGCAAGAGTCATGGGCTGTTAGAGACTGTGCGAGAGCATTTGCTGGCCAATCCAGCCATGAGCCAGGAGGAGCTGTGCGGGCTGTTAGGTTTTTCCTCCTCTCATTTCAGCCAGATTTTCAAGGAGAAGACAGGACAGAAATTTGTGGATTACAGGACACAGGTTCGCATGGAGGCGGCCAGGCAGCAGCTCTGTATCCCTTCCAAAACAGTGACACAGGTGGCGGCGGAGGTGGGCTACAGCGATTATTCCCATTTCAGCAGTGTATTCAAGAAGTTCTATGGAAAGACACCGGCGCAGTTTCGGGAGGAAAGGGGATTGGGACTTTGACCAAGGTACTCAAAGGTAGAAAGGATTTCATCTATTTTATCGTGGTGCTGGTTCTGATCATTCTGCTGCCGGTGTTAGTGATCAGCACCGCAGGCATCCGCAGGGCCAGCCGCCAAATGCAGGAGCGCAACCGAGAGTATTGGCAGATGATCGTGCAGGACATTATCTATGACATGGATAAGGCCATCAAGGAGTATGACAATCTGTCCATGACCGCCCTGCTTCAGGAGGAGCTGCTGAACATCCTCTATCAGGAGGAGCTGGACCAGGTGGAGTATGCGGCGGCTTCCTCCTGGCTGGAGCAGCAGCTGACGGTGGAATTGTTCCTGAACAATTCCCTGATTAGCAGCTTTCAGGTGCTGGGCAACAATGGCTTCTACTATACCAGCAACCGGGATATTACCAGGCAGGAGACAGAGGCCTTGACCCAAAGCGTGGAGAAAAGTGGCAGAATCACCATTTTCATGCCAGCTGTTGGGGAGAGTGGGATGGAGAGTGGCTTTGTGACTTTGGGAAGATACATTTATTCGTACAAAGATATACGTCCTCTGGGATACTTCCTGATGTCCATCCGACGCACAGAGCTGGACCGGATCTGGGCCAACAAGGACTTGGAGAGCCTTCGGGTGATGGTGTTGGATACAGATGGCTCCCCAGTGTACGGAACGCCCCAGGGAAGCTGGGAGGAGGAGAGCCTGTACAGGGAGATGGCTCAGAAGGCAGGTTCCTTCCAGGGGCCTTCGGAGGGAAGGCTGTATTTATATGAGAAGTCCGACTACACCGGATGGACAGCAGTGGTGGCAGTGCCCAGGGAGGTGTACCACACTTCAGTTTGGAGCCTAAACCGCACCTTTCTCATCGCGGGAACAGTGGCAGTGATATTTGCCTCTGTACTGGCCTACTTTCTGATTCGCAGCGTCTACGCCACTCAGTTAGAGAACCAGAAGAACGAGACGGAACGCAGCCGGGCGGAGATGAAAGCGCTGCAGACCCAGATCAATCCCCATTTCCTCTACAATACACTGGGGGCCATCAATATGTACTCAGTCATGGAGGATGCGGAGGCAGTGCAGAATATCACAGATGCCCTGAGTAAAATGTTCCGTTACGCAGTGCAGAACCCTTTGGTTCCAGTGGGAATTGCACAGGAGATAGAACATGTGAAAAATTATCTGATGATACAAAAGTATCGTCTGGGCAATATGCCGAAGCTGGAGATTTCCATAGAGGAGGCTGGAGACGGGGCCATGCTGCGGCTGTGCTTACAGCCCATTGTGGAGAATATCTTTAAGCACGCCTTTGCGGAGGGCATCCGACCAGAGCATTTCATCCATATCCGGGCCTTTCGGGAGAAAGACAGCCTTCTGGTAGAGGTGACGGACAATGGCAGAGGGCCATCTATGGACGTGGAGGATATGGAGTATGTCACTGACGGGGAGAAGAATGGCAGAGGCATAGGGCTCTCCAATGTGCACCGGAGACTGAAGCTGGCCTATGGGGAAAGCTATGGGCTGCGGATCTCTGGGAAGGTGGGCAAAGGAATGACTATAAGAGTCTGTCAGCCCTATCAGGTCATGGCTAAGACAGAGAGTGAGATTGGACGGTAAGAGATGTTTCGGGAATAAAAGGAAAGGAACCGATGAATAGGATGAAAAAGAAAAGCATACGGGAACTGGTATCCCGGGCAGATTTGCATTATCAGGGGACAGTGAAGCGCAGAGAGGGTGGTTTCCCCCTAGGCGACGGTGAGATGGGCGCCATGCTGTTTACCTCGCCCTCGGCGCTGAAGCTGGCAGTAAACCGCTGTGATGTGTTCGCTGCCAACAGCTATACCAACAGCTTCAATCGCAGGCATTCTGACTACGGCTACGGAATAGGCTTCGTGGACGTGGACTTCGTGGACTACGGTGAGGATGTGTTCGGCTCTGACACAGTGCAGCATTTAGATCTCTATGAGGCCTGCGCCAGGATACAGGGACAGGGTGTGAAGGCTCATGTATTTGTGGAGAGGAAAAGAGGCGCCCTGTGCATGCAGGTAAAGGATGAAAGAGCCTATGAGGGCAGTGTCCAGGTGAAGGTAGACATGATGCGTCCTTCGGAGTTTCGCACACTGAGCAACCTGGCGGTGTCCAGGCTGACCATGGAATCCAGAAGTCAGGCAGGGAAGCCGGATACCATTGTGCTGAAGCAGGTTTTCACAGAGCGGGAGGAATGTACCGGGAATGAGCACTACTGCGCCAGCGCCCTGGCTGTCTGGGCAGAGGGCGGGGAAGTGACCCTGCGGATGAACAATGAGGTAGGCGGCAGGGAGTCCATGGAGATTCCTGACAGGGAGTTCGATGTCATTGGCAAGCCCCAGGAAACCCAAATGCGCTTGTGCATAAAGCCCAGGACAAAGGATTTCACGGTGTATATGGTCAGCGCGGCAAGCTTTTGTAAGCAGGAGGACATTGTCCAAACTGTGCTGGAGAAGGCCAGGGCCGCATCCGGGGAGGGCGCCCTGGCCATGTATGCCAGACACAAAGGGGCCTGGGAAGCGTTCTGGGAGAAATCCTTTGTGCAGATGGAGAGCGAGGACGGCCTTGCCCAGAAGCTGGAGCTGCACTATACCTACTTCTTCTACCTGATGAACTCCAGCTCCCATGGAAAGTATCCGCCCAATTTCGGCGGCATGATCTTTTCCCCTGGGGGAGACTATCGCAACTGGGGAACCATGCAGTGGTGGAACAATTTAAGCCTGTATTATAACGCTATCCACGCTTCAGGGCATTTCGACCTGATGGAGCCTTTGTTCTCTCTTTATGGTGGTATGAAGGAGGCTTGCGTCACGGCTGCCAGGCAGGAGTTCGATACTGAGGGCATGTATATCCCGGAGGTGACCTGGTTTAACGGGCCCCAGGTGCTGCCGGAGGAGATTGCAGAGGAAATGCGGGAGCTGTACCTGTTCCGTAAGCCCTGGGAGGAGAAGTCTGAGCGCTTTGCGGATTTTGTAGACAGAAAGGCTCCCCATGAATCTCGGTATAATTATAAATTCTATGAACATTATGAAGATGGACGTGTAGTATATAATGAGCGAGGCTGTGGTCCTTACGGAGCCACCACCTACATGTTCGGCTCCCAGGCAGCCATTGCCTACCAGTTCTGGAAGCAGTATCTCTACACAGGGGATCAGGAGTTTTTGCGAAAGGAGGCCTATCCTATCATTCGGGGGGTGGCGGAGTTCTTCATGAACTTTCCCCTGACCAGGAAAGCGGAGGATGGAAAGTATCATATCTATCAGACCTGTACCGGGGAGGCCTACTTTGGCTGTACAGACGGCATGGAAAATGTGGCGGGAATGCGGGCCATGGTGCCTATCCTGCTGAAGGCAGCTAGAATACTGGATATAGACCGGGAAAAGTGGCAGCAGTGGGAGCAGTTTGCCAGTGACATGGCCCCTCTGCCCACCACGGCTATGGAGGGAGACACCAGCAAGACAGAGGATGGCGCCCCTGTGATGTGGTCCAACGGACGGGAGCCTATCCTGGATAAGGATCACGGCCAGCCCAGCCTGTACCCCTGCGATCATTTCGACATGTCCACCTTTGCCACCCAATATATCGAGCCGGAGACCTACCAGATCAGCAGAGATACCCTGGCATATCGGGTACAGAAATATGGCACGGTAAGCCGGTATACAGTGTCTGAGATGTCGGGCTGTGCCAGGATGTATGCGGCCCATGGGTTCGGGGAGGAATTCAAAGAGATTGCCAACGCCCAGCTGGACTGCGTCAATGCCGCCAGGGAATATTGCTACTTTGCGGACACTGGGCGGGTGCCTCAGTTTGAGAATCGGCTTACGGTGAGAGAGGGTGTCAACTGTATCAGCGCTCAGCGTCTGGGCAATGTGGCAGCAGCCGTACAATTGGCTTTGTGCCAGAGCAGCGGCGGCGCGCCTGGGGCCGAGTCCGTGATTAAGCTTTTTGCCGCAGTGCCAAAAGGCTGGGACGTGCGCTTTAGACTCTGGTGCCAGGGGGGCTTTTTGGTGGAGGCTGCTATGGCAGGTGGAGTGCCTGAGGAGATCCGCATTCAGTCCACCATGGGCGGGAAATTAAGACTCTGCAATCCCTACGGAAAAGACCATTTTCGCATGACAGTAAAGGGGCAGGTGCGCTATGAGGGGAATGAGGCCATTGCCTGTATGGATACGGCGGCTGGTGAGGAAATTGTGGTGGAGCGAATTTAAATAGGAGGTATTTCAAAATGTATGTTGCAAACGAGACCAGATATGAGACCATGCAGTACAAAAGATGTGGGAAAAGCGGCGTGATGCTGCCTTTCCTGTCCCTGGGGCTGTGGCACAATTTTGGCCAACAGTCCCCCTACTCCAATGCCAGAGAGATGGTGTTGGGAGCCTTTGACCGAGGGATCACCTACTTTGACATTGCCAACAATTACGGGCCACCTCCAGGAAGTGCCGAGGAGTGCTTTGGGAAAATCGTGAAGGAGGATTTGGCGGCTTACCGGGACGAACTGTTTATTGCCACAAAGGCAGGATACCGCCATTGGCCCGGGCCTTACGGGGAGTGGGGCTCCAAGAAGAACCTGGTAGCCTCCTGTGACAACAGCCTGCGGCGGCTGGGACTTGACTATGTGGATCTCTTCTATCATCACAGACCAGACAGGAACACGCCCATTGAGGAGACCATTGAAGCGCTGGAATACATTGTCAAATCCGGAAAGGCTCTGTATGTGGGCATTTCCAACTATGACTCTGTGTTGACAGAGAATATCCTTACCGCTATGGAGGCAAAGGGAATTCACTGCCTGGTGCATCAGGTGAATTACAATATGTTTGAGCGCAGGCCAGAGGGCAATCTGTTCCCCACCCTGGAAAGCCATGGAGTGGGTGCGGCGGCATACATGTGCCTGGCCCAGGGAATCCTGACAGATCGGTACTTTGACGGTGTGAAGGAGGGCTCCAGGGCTGCGGGAAACAGTGTGTTCCTGAAGGCAGATCAGGTGACCCCAGAAAAGGTGGACACAGCAAAGCGTCTCAATGAGATCGCAAAGAGACGAGGCCAATCTCTGGCCCAGATGGCCCTTGCCTGGTGCTACCGCTGTACGCCGGTGGCCACCCTTATCATCGGGGCCAGCAGGCTGTCTCAGATTGATGACAACCTGAAAGCCATGGGAAACCTGGAATTTTCACAGGAGGAGCTGTCCCAGATTGACGAAATCCTGGTTCCCTATGCCAGGGAGGCATATTGAAAAGGCAGGAATGAGAATGGAAAAGAAAAACAGCTATATCAGGAATCTAATCAGCCGTATGTCTTTGGATCAGAAGATCGGGGCAGTGCTGACACTGGGCTTTGCGGGCACAGTGCCCAGGGCTCATATCTATAAGTATATTGAAGAATACCACTGTGGAGGTCTGCGGCTGTCCTGTGATATGAGACAATTCGGCAGCTATGTGGATCCAAATGGCAACAAGACTGTAGTGAAATTGGAGAACGCAGACGGTATCCGTTTCAAGGGACCAGCTCCAGTGCCCACTGCCAGTCAGTATAAAGCGGTGCTGGATGATCTGCAGGCCCGTGCCAGGAGGAGGCCTCTGTCCATTCCCCTGCATTTTTCCTACGACCAGGAGGGTGGCAGCAGCGCGGATTTCTTCTTTGGCGGGGTGAACCTGTTCCCAAAGCCAATGGGGATAAGGGCCATGGATGACCCCCAGATGGCCTATCGGATAGCCAGAGCTGTGGCCAGGCAGGGAAAGGCTGTGGGATTCAACTGGATGCACTCTCCGGTGCTGGATGTGAACTCCAAAGCCTCCAACCCGGAGATCTACACCAGAGCCTACAGCGATGATGCGGAGGAAGTGGCCCTCTATGCCAGGGAGACCTGCAGAGGGCTAAAGGAGGGCCGGATCATCGCCACGGGAAAGCACTTCCCGGGGAGAGGCCATTCGGATGTGGACGCCCATTTTCAGGTGCCAGTGATAGAGGTGGATAGGAAGACCCTGTGGGAGAGAGAGCTACTGCCTTACAAAAGGCTGATTGCAGAGGATCTATTGCCCTCCATCATGATTGCCCACAGTATTTTTCCTGCCATTGACCCAGACAATATTGCCACGGTGTCCAGAAAGGTGATCACCGGACTGCTGCGGGAGGAGATGGGCTTCCAGGGGGTGATTGCCACGGACAGCATGACCATGGGGGCTATCGCGACCCGGTACGGCGTGGCCAATGCCTGCGCTCTGGCCCTGGAGGCAGGGGCAGATCTGGTGCTGATGAAGGCGGAGAACTATCTGGTGGAGGAAGTGATAGAGGCCATCCGCTCCTTTGTCCTGAAAGGACGGATCCCGAAGGAGGAGCTGGATGACAAGGTCTACCGGATTCTGGACCTGAAATACCGATATGGGCTGTTCGGGTCAGAGGAAAAGGAAGAGGATCCGGAGACTGTGCTGCAAGATGAGGGCATCCGTAAGCTGGCCTGGCAGGCGGCAAGGCGCAGCATTTTGATCAGACGAAACCAGGAGGAAAGTATTCCAGTGAAGGGAGAAAGGCTTCTGGTGGTAGAGCAGAAGGTGAAGGAGTACAATGATATCCAGTGGCATTCCGGTATCTTATATGAGGCATGCCAGGGCTACAGAGAGGACGCGGCATACCTGGAAACCTCTTACTCCTATGATGAGACAGACCGCAGGCAGATTGCAGATGCCCTGGGAAACTATGATACGGTGATTGCCACCAACTATTTTCTTCGGGGAAAAGCGAAGAACAAAGGGTTCTGGGAGGAGCAAATAGCTCTGCACCCAGATACCAAAATCATCATTGTGACCAACACACCCTATGAGGAGATATCCATTCCCTCCAATGCCCGGAATGTGCTGGTGACCTTTGCCACCTCCCCGGAGAACATAAAGGCCACAGCGGCAGTGCTTTTTGGAAAAATGGAGCCCGAGGGCCTGTGGCCCCTTACCCTCTCTTGAGCAGGGAAGAAAAGGGGAGAAGGAAATAGTAAGGCACGAATGTGCGAGGAGGACAATATGGCGATAAATGATGCGCGCAGGCTGGCAGACACGATAATGAAGCGATTTCCACGTGCCAGCCAGTATCCCTATAGAGATTGGTGTTATCCCCAGGGATATTTGTTGATAGGATTTTCAAGGCTGTGGGAGGCTACCGGTGAGGAGCGCTACCGTGACTACATCTATGAATACTGCCAATCCCATGTGACACCAGAGGGAGAGATTCTGGGATTCAAGGGCAGCAGCATGGATGACATGATGGCTGGATCGATTCTGGTATGGATGTACGAACAGACAAAGGAAGAGCGGTATGCGAAGGCCTGTGGCCGTATCTATCAGGCCTTTCAGGATTATCCCAGAACCAGGGAGGGAGGCTTCCTGCATGGCAGAAAAGGAATGCCAGGGCAGATGTGGGTGGACGGTGTCTTTATGGGGCAGATGTTCTACTGCCGGTATGGGCGCGCCTTCCAGGAGCCTGCCTGCTTTGAGGAGGCAGGGCGGCAATTGGAGCTGATATACCGATACTGCCATGTCCATGACGGGCTTTTAGTCCATGCCTACAGTCAGGACAGTCTGGCCAAATGGGCCAGGGAGGACGGCAAATCTCCCTGTGTCTGGAGCGAGGGACTGGGATGGTATGCCCTGATTCTATCGGAGGTGTTGGACATTGTGCCCGCCACACATCCCACTTACGCAGTGGCGAAGAAGCAGCTTTTGGAGCTTCTGGAGGGATTGTGCAAGGTACAGGGGGCAGAGGGATTGTGGTATCAGGTGGTGGACCGCCCAGGGGATAGAGACAACTGGTGTGATGTGTCTGGCAGCGCTATGTTCACCTATTCTTTCCACCATGCGCTCCGCCTGGGGCTGGTATCCGGCGAAGCCTATGAGAGGGCTGCAGAAAAGGGCTACCAGGGCGTGAAGACCCGCATGGTGGAAAACGAAGAGGGTCTCATCGACGTCTACGGAGCCTGTGAGGGCCTGTGTGTACAGGAAAACTATGAGGTCTATGTCCATTATCCACAGAAGGTAAACGGGCAGGAGGCTGTGTGCGGGTGCCTGTGGGCGGCTATTGAAGTATAAAAAGATTGATTGGTAAGCGCGTTGGGGGTGTAATGATGAAAGCATTGACAGTTGACAGAGAGGGCAAGCTGGCCGTGAGGGAGTTTCCCATGCCGGAGTATGGGCGCTGCCAGGCGTTGGTGAGGATGAAGAGCTGTGGTGTGTGCAATGGCACGGACACGAAGCTGATTCATGGCAGTTTCAAAAATTTTGATACTTATCCGGCTATTTTAGGACACGAGGGTGTGGGGGAAGTGGTGGAGACAGGCGCAGATGTAAGGAATCTGAAAAGAGGAGATCTGGTGCTGCTGCCATTCCTGGAGAAGGCGGTGGAGGGCTATACGCCTGGCTGGGGCGCATACAGCGAATATGCTGTGGTGGGAGACGCCCAGGCTTACATTGCAAATGGCATGGGCCCAGGCACAAAGGAGTGGAGCGAAGGATATCTGGCTCAGACCGTGATAAGCCCAAAGGATCAGGTAGATGCTGTGGGGGCTGCTATGATCATCACCTTCAGGGAGGTGCTCAGCGCCATCCGCAGGTTTGGCTTTAGAGCCAATGAAAGTGTGCTGATCTTTGGGGCAGGGCCTGTGGGACTGTGCTTTACTAGGTTTTGCAAGCTGCTGGGTATGAAGACCGTGATCACCACGGACATCCAGGATGACAAGGTGGCGGAGGCGAAACGGATGGGGGCGGATTATGCCTTCCATTCCGGCAAATGCCATATTGACACCCAGGTGCGGCGTCTCTGCCCGGAGGGTGTGGACAATGTGGTGGACGCTGTGGGGGTCAATGCCCTGCTGAACCAGGCCATGGGTCTCATCAAGTACAATGGGAAAATCTGCGGTTACGGGATATCCCCAAAGCTGGGCATGGAACTGGACTGGAGTCACGCTCCCTATAATTGGAGCCTAAACTTCGTACAGTGGCCCAGCAAGAAAGAGGAGGGGGAGGCTCATGCCCAGATCATGGCATGGATCAACGCTGGGGTTCTGGATCCGAAGGATTTCATCTCCCATACCTTTCCTTTTGAGAATATCCTGGACGCCTTCGCTCTGGTGGAGTGCAGGGATCCAGGGACAAAGAAAATTGTGATAACATTTTAGAATAATCGAAATAAAAAATAGGAGATAGGGTCAATGTTGAGAGAGACAAAGCTTTTTAGTGTGCTGCCGGAATATGTCTGCACACCGGACGGCATGGCCATAGACAGGCATGGGAACTTGGTGCTTTCCTGTCCCAATTATGCCAGAGACGATTGGTCAGGCATGGTGCTGCGGATCGACAGACAGGGAAGGGCGGAGAAATGGTTTGATGTGCCGGTGCACCCTGACACAAAGGTAACCAGAAATATGGGAATTGCCTTTGATGAGGCATGGAATATTTACATATGTGACAACCAGGGCTGGAGCGAGCGGCCAGAGCTTTTATACAAGGGACGTGTCCTGAGGCTGCAGGTGACGGATGAGGGAGAAATCCTGGAGACCACTGTGGTGGCTGACGGCATGGAGCATCCCAACGGCATCCGTGTGAAGGATGGCTACATGTATGTGACTCAGAGTTATCTTCATCCAGAGAAACGCCCAGATGGAAAGCTTGTGAGCTGCGTGTACCGTTTCGGATTGGAGGAGAAGGATATTCATGTGACGAATACTCTGGCAGACCCCCATATATTTGCCACCTTTGTGACACAGAATCCTGACTGCCAGTACGGGGCGGACGGCATAGCCTTCGACAGGGACGGAAATCTGTACGTGGGCAATTTCGGGGATGGTGCGGTGTACCGAATTCGGTTTCATGAGGACGGAAGTCTGAAGGAGAATGAAATTTTTGCAAAGGACCCTGCCAATCTGCAGAGCACGGATGGCATGATCTTTGATGAGGAGGGGAATTTGTATGTTGCGGACTTTTCGGCCAATGCCATAGCAAGGATCACACCGGAGGGAAAGGTGGAGCGGATCGCCCAGAGCCCTGATTGCACTGGTGTGGACGGCGGATTGGATCAGCCGGGAGAGCCCATTGTATGGGACGGACGCCTTATTGTGTCCTGCTTTGACCTGGTGACTGGGCCGGACAAGGTGAACACAAAGCATGAGATGCCGGCTACATTGGTTTGCCTGGATTTATAGACTGCCATCGAAACAGCATAAAAACGGATTGGCTGTGGAGGGTGGAAGCGCCGTAAAAAGCACAGGGAGGTTTGGCATGGGAAGATATCTTCTTGCACATGATTTGGGAACCAGCGGGAATAAGGCTGTGTTGTACAGAGAGGATGGGACATTGGCAGCCAGCGTGTTGGCTGCCTATGACACCAGCTATCCATACCCGGGATGGGCACAACAGGATCCAGAGGACTGGTGGCGAGCATTCTGCGATTCTACCAGGAAGCTGATAGAGACTGCTGGAATCAAAGCCGGGGAGGTGTGCTGCGTGTCCTTTAGCGGCCAGATGATGGGATGTGTGCCGGTGGACAGGGAGGGGATGCCTCTGGGGCCGGCCATCATCTGGGCTGACACCCGGGCGGCAAACCAGGAGCAGGAAATCATCCGCAGGGTAGGGATGGAGGAGATATACCGGATTACCGGGCACCGGGCCAGCGCCTCTTACTCGGCGGCTAAGCTTTTGTGGATACGGGAAAATGAACCGGAAATATATAGCAACACATATAAAATGCTCCAGGCAAAGGATTTTTTGATCTATCGATTGACAGGGCAGTTTGTGACGGATTATTCCGATGCCGGAGGTACCAATCTCTTTGACATCCGCAGAAAGGAGTGGTCTTCGGACATTTGTGGCGCATTGGGGATTTCCATGGATCTGCTTCCCCAGGCCCATGTGTCAGCGGATGTGGTGGGGAAGCTGACTGCATATGCCGCCAGGTCCTGCGGATTGATGGAAGGCACTTTGGTGGTGGCAGGAGGCGGTGACGGCAGCTGTGCCTGTGTAGGGGCCGGGGCCGTGGAGGAAGGGGACAGCTACTGTGTGCTGGGGTCCTCCTCCTGGATTTCCACAGTGAACAAAGAGCTTGTGCTGGATGAAAAGCTTCGGACATTTAACTGGGTACATCTGGATCCTGCGTTCTATACGCCCTGTGGCACCATGCAGGCGGCAGGACTGTCCTACAGCTGGTATCGGGAAGCCTTTTGCCAGGAGGAGAAAAGGATGGCGAAAAAGGCAGGAGAGAGCCTGTATGATCTGCTGGACGGGATGATGGAGGACAGTGGCCTGGGAGCAGGCGGCCTACTGTATCTTCCCTATCTGCTGGGGGAGCGCAGCCCTCGGTGGAACCATGAGGCCAGAGGCGCATTCGTAGGCTTGGACATGAGAACCCGGAAGGGGGATATGGCCCGGGCAGTGCTGGAGGGAGTGGGCTATAATCTGAAAGTGATTCTAGACATTTTGGAAGCTGGCGGTCAGATGAAGTCGCTGCGTTTGATAGGGGGTGGCGCAAAGGGAAAACTGTGGCCTCAAATTCTGGCAGACATCTGGGGGATATCGCTGGAAATTCCCGCATACCCCGAGGAGGCCACTAGCCTTGGCGCAGCGGTATGTGGAGGCGTGGGCATCGGTATGTATGAAGACTATCGCGTGGTAAAGAGGCTGAATAAGACTGTAGAATGGATCACCCCCAGGGAGGACAGAACACCACAATACGCGGCGTATTATGAAATCTTCAACCGGACCTATGAGGCATTGGTGCCTATTTACCAGGAATTGGCTAGAGTAAAGCATCCTGAATGTGGAGGGGAATGTAACGGGTAGCGTAAGAAGGAGAGGACAGAATGAATCATACACAAAGAAACCATGTAGAAATCACACCTCAGAAATTGGCAGGTTATTTTGACCATACCCAATTGCGAGCCTATGCCAGGGAAGCGGATTTCCAGAGGCTGTGCCAGGAGGCCAGGGAATACGGCTTTGCCATGGTAGCCATCAATCCGGCGCCTGTAGAGCTGTGCAGAGGGCTGTTAGAGGGCACCGCTGTCCACGTAGGTGCAGCAGTGGGGTTCCCGCTGGGGCAGAATACCATTGAGGCAAAGGTTTTTGAGACCCAGGATGCCATCCATAGGGGTGCTGATGAAATTGATTATGTAGTCAATCTTACACAGCTCCAGGAAAAGAACTATGATTATGTGGAGAAGGAAATGGTCTCCATTGTGGAAATATGCCGCAGGGAGTGTGTAATCTCAAAGGTCATCTTCGAGAACTGTTACCTGGAGCGTGAGGAGAAGCTGGCCCTGTGCGCCATTGCCAGGGAAGTAGGGCCTGACTTCATCAAAACTTCCACTGGCTTTGGCACTGGCGGGGCCACTTTCCAGGATGTAGAACTTATGAGAGCTGCAGTGGGTGACAGGGTGCAGATCAAGGCTGCCGGGGGAATACGCACCCTGGAGACGGCCCTTCAGATGATTGACCTAGGGGTGACTCGGATAGGATCTACGGCCAGTGTGGCCATTGTGGAAGAATTGAAGAGCAAGCTGGGCTGCGATAAAAACTAGATGCCTAAAACTATTGCTACTTCCTACAAGGGGGATTATAATAATGCTGTAGGCAATAAGCAAAGTGTAAAGGAGCGTATCTAAAAATGAGCAGACCATTGAGCAATGAGGTGAAGCAGGCACTCCAGGATATTTATTATAATGAGCGCACAGGCCGGGGCAAAGAGGCCTTTGCCTTGCTGGAGAGGGCTTCTGAGGCCGGAGACGGGGATGCCAGCTGTGTCTTGGCCAGATGCCTGTGCGGATATCAGTATGTGTGGAAAGGGCATGGATTTCCAGAGGATGATGACAGGGCTACAGAGCTTTTACACAAATCTGTGGAACAGGGAAGCGCTCTGGGTGTTTTGGTGTCCATGCGCTGCGGCGAGCTGACACCGGAGGTAGAGAAGACAATGCCTTTTGGCAGCCTGCAGGAGGCCTTTGACGCGGCGTTAGAGCTGGCAGAAGCGGGGGATGCCTTCAGCCAGTATGTGGTGGGTAACGCCTATTTTTGGTGGGATTTTCTGCGCATTCAGAACAAGGGGAGAGAAGCTTTTTCTAGTCAGGAGGCTTTCAAAGCCTATCTGGCAGAGAATATCTCCAAATGTGAGGAATGGTTTTGGAAAGCTTTTCGCGGTGGTGTCTATTTCGCGGCCAACAATCTCAATCGGTATTATACACAGGGGGATGAGGATATCATAGCGCCTCAGCCGGAGAAAGCAAAGGATTTATGGAAGATAGGTGCGGAGTACGGCCATCCCATTCACCAGGGCATCTATGCCAGAGAACTGGAAAAGGCGGGACACAAAGAGGCGGCGCTGGACTGGTTTTTGGAAGCTGCGGAAGGTGGAGAGCCGGGAGCCTGGGGAGATGTAGGGCGGTTTTATGCAGAGGGAATTGGCACAGCGAAGGATGAGGCTTACGCAGTCAGGTGCTTTGAGCGGGAATTGCCCTCTGGCGATGTGACTAGCCATAACCTTTTGGGGAGAGCGTATCTACTGGGCCAGGGGGTATCTGTAGATTATGACAAGGCTTTCCGGCTGTTAAGCTTTGCGTATGAGAAGGGCAGCAAATGGGGTGTTTTCTTCCTGGCAAAATGCTGCTTTTATGGCTGGGGCACCCCACAGGATTATGTGCAGGCCCGCAAGTTTTTGGATGAGGTGAACTGGAACTATTGGGAGGCAGACTACCTGCGGGGTGTAATTTACGGCCAGGGGCTAGGTGTGCGGGCAGATGTGCCCAGGGCAGTGGCGTACCTACAGAAGGCCGGGGAGCATCCAGAAGCGAAAGAAGAACTCTCCCATTATAAGAAGACTCTCTTTGGAAAATGGGTACGCCGCTAGTATTGTCTGACGTAGAAAATGGATAATGGCAGCAAAGGATGGCCGTGGTCTGCAGCGGCAGAATGGAGGGCAAGATGAGCTTACTTGGTAGGGAACAGGAGGCGACGGATATCACGTTGCCGGGCAATGATGCGGAGAGATGGATTGCGGGAAGCTGCGCTATATGGTCGGAGTATTGCGGGGGGAGTTGTCAGTATCTGGGAGGTTATGAGAAGACCAAAGCCAATGCGAAGATGGTGGCCAAAGTGCTGAAAGAGGACTGGTTGGTGTACGACCATAAAAGCGGCGTGAGCATGGTGGAGTATCTGCTGGAGAACGCCGGTTCTGAGGACGAGGATGACGAAGAGGATGACGGCGAATGGGATGATGAGGACGAGGAAGATGACGGCGAGTGGGACGATGATGACGAGGAAGATGACGACGGCGAGTGGGACGGTGAGGACGAGGAAGAAGATGACGGTGAGTGGGACGATGATGACGAGGAAGATGACGATGGCGAGTGGGACGATGAGGAAGATGATGAGTGGGAAGATGACGAGGATGATATAGACACCACCGCGTTCGATTATGCTTGTGTCTGCAATATGTGCGGCAGGATGCTTATCGCCGGATATCTCACCAGGGAAGAGGCGATTCAGTATGCCACAGAGGCTGCGAAAAAGATTCAGGAGCTCTATGATTCCTGGGAGGAATATTTCGAGGCTTATATCACGGGCGCGGCGGGCGGCTCCAACATAAAGGAGAGGGCTCCTTTCGAGGAGGCTTACCGACAGGTGAAGCAGTCCCCTTACAATCCCATGAATCTGGACTGGAATACGCGGCTTTGACCCTCGCGGCATTGGCAAGCCAATTTCCAATTGGAAATTGGCTATAGTATGCGTGCATGTCAGGCTCATTGTTCGCAGGAATAAATCGGGAAGCGGGTTCGTTCCCGCTCCCTGAGAGGCAGCAATACAATGTTCCTAAAAGACTGGGGCACAGATGGCTGGAAGCCAAAGTGCCCCAGTTTTATGCACAGGCCCGCACAAAGGTAATATGCCGCTTAGGCGGCGTGCGGGCCGCGCGGCGAGTAGTGGAGAAGGGCATTCCCCTACTCGATTTGATGTGGCTGACTCGCTATCCTATCAGTACTTTCTTTCCCTGAAACGCAAAACCGTATTCCCGGATGCGCTCTGACGGTATGCCTTTTGCCTCCAGGGCTGCGGCATACTGCATCTGCTCGATCTGATCCAGTGCGGACTGCACCGTGTCTGCCAGCGTCTGTTCGCCGTCCTCCGCATCCAGGACTTTGAATTCTATAATAATTGCATCCTGTTCCTGGGAAGCATTGGCTGCTTCCCGGGACTGGATATTTGAGGCAGCATCGCCGGATACATGGGGCGGGGCGGGAGCCTGGCAGGGTTCCAGCACCACGTCATACCGTCCGAACCCGCTCTCTCTGTTGGAGGTTATGGTGTAACGTCCCCGCAGGTCTACCAGGAGTCCGAGCACAAAGCCATGGTAAAATCGTTCAGGTTCCGTGTGCTCAGAGGGGTGGCTTCCTGTGTCGAAGAAGCTGAAAGTATCCAGCGCCACCCGGTTCATGTAATGGTTCATTTCCCGGAGGCTGCCTTTTAGCAGCGCTTTCACAAATTCGTTGTAGGCCGGGGTGAACTCCAGGAACCAGTCGTCTATCATCTGTTCGAACATGAGCCGGACTTCCCGGTTAGTGAGGGTCAGGTCGTATTCCGTCTTGCCCGTCCTTTCATTGAAGATCACCTGTTCCGCCCTTAGATATCCTGTGGCCAGAAGCAGGCTCCAGATGGCGCTGGTTCTGCGCTCTAACTGGTTAAAGACGATCTGCTCATCAATGACGGTGTGGTAGTGCCCGCCCTGGAGCAGGTTTTCCATTACCATTTTCACATCCGGACTGCCCTCCCGGATCAGCTTTCCCACCAGGCTGTTGGAGCTGGTGTTGGCCCAGTAGGTGGAGAGGTTTCCGGTTTTCAAATAGTTTAATATGGACCAGGGATTATAGATTTCCCGTCTGGTTCCAAAGACAAACCCGTCATACCAGCTTTTTACCTCTTCTTTTTTGTCGCCCAGGCCATATGCGTCCAAAGCGTGGAAAACTTCTTCCTCTGTAAAGCCGAAGCTGTCCGCATAGATATCGGAGGAGGTGGTCACCACGTTCAGGTTATTCAAATCCGAGAAAATTGACTCCTTGCTGACTCGTGTGATGCCTGTCATGACCGCTCGGTCCAGATAGGGATTCGTCTTGAACGTAGCATTGAACAGACCCTTGATGAAGTCTACGATCTCCAGCCAGTAGCCGTGCACATAGGCTTCCTGCATGGGGGTGTCATATTCATCCAGCAGGATGATAACTTTTTTCCCATAATAACGGCACAGGTAATTCGATAGGGCGTTTAATGAATTAGCGGCCTGGTAGTCCTCCATTTCCGGGGATACTTTCAGG
>CANRZC010000001.1 GCA_947644185.1 uncultured Acetatifactor sp. | reverse complement strand
ATTAAAAAGTGGTGTAGGATGGATTAGTGCAAATTCTAAATACGTTAAAAAACTTGTGATTAACAAGGGAATTAGGCAAAGAGCAAAATCAGAGGCTCAGGCCAAATGCTTCCGTCAGAGATCAAAGGTGATGGCTGAGATCCCAGGCTTTGCTAAGAGAAAGGGGGAATAGGGCAGTGATATCATTTCTGGAGATGGTACAGCGGTATCCCATTGGCACCAAAGTGCATGTGCCAGAGGGGCGGGAAAGCGAAAAAATCCGGGAAATTGTAGGCTATGAGTATTACAATGGGACAGGCTTTCTGGTCTTTGGCAATGCGGAAAAGCTAAATGTGGAGCAGCTTGCCGGGGAAAAGCACACAAAGCTTTATTAAATCTTAATGTTTACACAATAGAATACTAAAAAACAAAATCCTTCTGCTGTTTTATAATACATGATAATAGAATCATCTCATTGATTCTATTATAGAACCATGATAATAGAATCTGTCCTTTGATTCTATTCTTGAAAGCAGGAGGATTTTTATATGGGAAGCTATACAGCTATAGAGAGAAGCACGAGAGCGGCAAACACGAGACCACAGAATAGAGGTCGACAGAACGCTGAGCTACAATATGTTAGGCCCATCAGGCCCACAAATGCAGGTGTGAGAAGACAAAAAGGAAGTCAGGTGGACACACGGGCAGCGGCAGCACGGAGATATTCCTCAAAGAAGCGCAGGAAGAGAAATCCGGCTGTGATTTTTCTGCGGTTTGCCATAAAACTGGCCCTAGTTTTCTGCGTGCTGGCAATGGTTAAGGGAGGAATCAGCCTTGCGGTTTCACTGGGGGAAGCTCTGGGGAAGGATAAGGATGAGACTACCCAAAGATTACCTTTCACAGAAGCCGACATGGGCTACAATGCGGATACAGACAGATTTGGAGAGAAGCTGGCAGAGCTTTTGGAGCGCAATGAGGAGACTGCGGACTATGTAAAATGCTACCGGGACAGAGAAGTGTACCAAAACCAGTCCATTGATCTGACAGAGGAGCTGCAAGCCGGGGAAGTGCCGCTTCTGCTGCAGTGGGACAAGCGCTGGGGCTACAATGCCTGCGGGGACAGCATGATAGGACTTGCGGGATGTGGACCAGTGTGCCTGGACATGGCCTATCTGTATTTCACCGGGGATAGCGCCATGACACCCAGAGAGATGGCTGCCTTTGCCTGTGAGAGAGGATATTACAAGGAAAGTGTAGGGACAAAATGGAGTCTCTGGACAGAGGGCGTGGAGGAGCTAGGCCTGCGGGGAGAGGAGCTGCCACTGGATGAAAGCAGTATGAGGCAGGTGCTAGACAGCGGCGGCCTTGTGATCTGCAGCATGGGTCCGGGGGATTTTACTACTGACGGGCATTTCATCCTGATTCGAGGCTATGATGAAAACGGCTTTTATGTGAACGATCCCAATCGCAGGAGCACAAGCAGCAGGCAGTGGGATTTTGACACGCTGTGCAGCCAGATCCGGAATCTCTGGTCATTGTACCAGGCATAGGGGATTCCTTTTAGATGCGCAGAGAGATTTTGATTGCAGGTAGGTGCTGGAGGTGATAAAATACTCCTAAAGCTTTCTGGGAGGTACGCTATCATGGAATATGAATTTTGGGTGGGTTCCTACGGAACCGGGGAACAGGAAACTATCGCAAAGTTTTCTCTGGACGGGAGAACAGGTCAGATTACAAAGCGCTATGGATATGATGGTGTGGAAAATCCCTCCTGGGTGGGTCTTAATAAAACGAAGACAATACTGTATGCAGTAGAGGAGCTGAAACCGGAAGGGAGGCTTCGGGCATTTGCCATAGAGGAGCAGGGACTTGTGCCAAAGGCCTGCCTTTCCACAAAGGGAGCGGATCCCTGTCATATCTGCCTGGACCAGGAGGAGCGGTATTTGTTTGCAGCCAATTATAGCAGCGGTTCTCTTGCGGAATACAGGCTGGACGAAAGCGGAATCCCCAGGGTAATCTCAAGCTTTCTCCAGGACAAAGGCACCGGTCCCAACCCTGCCAGGCAGGAGGGGCCCCATGTCCACTTTGCGAAGGCTCTTGGAGACCGGATCTTTGTGGTGGATTTGGGCACGGATTTGGTTTCTGTGTATCACCTGAATGGAGAGACTGGCCGATTGAAAAATACCGGGAAAGCGCTGGGGCTGCCAGCCGGGGCAGGCCCCAGGCATCTGGCATTCCATCCTGACATGCCCGGTCTTGTGTATGTGGCCTGTGAGCTGGGCAGCAGCTTGGCCGTTTTCCGGGAGAAAGAGGATAAGTTTGCCTTAGAGGCAATGGAATCTACGCTGCCGGAGAGCTTTTCTGGAGAAAACACGGTGGCGGCTATCCGGATCTACGGGAATAGGCTCTTTGTCAGCAACCGTGGCCACGACAGTATAGCGGTTTTTTCCGTACAGGGGGACGGAGGACTGGCCCTGGATCAGATCATTCCCACAGGGGGCAAGGGCCCCAGAGATTTTGCTATGATGGGGGAATACATTGTGATCGCCAATCAGGGATCCCACGAAATCACAGTGCTGCAGTTTCGCTGGGAGACGGGAAAGCTGGAGCAGACCGGCATTTCTGTGCCCATGTCCTGCCCTAGCTGCATTTGTCCGGTTCTGGAATAATGCCAGCTTGTCAGCTACAGATTGCACTATGAGGAACAAAAAGGGGGAAGTATGCACATAGCCATCGTGGAGGATGAGGAAGTACATAGCAGCCTGCTTCACCATTACATTTCGGCATGGGGAGCGGCAAGGGGGAAAACCATTCATATGCATATCTACGAAAACGCCGAGAGCTTCCTCTTTGACTTAGAGGACAGCGCACCGGACGCGGTATTTGCGGATATACAGATGCCTGGAATGAATGGCATGAAGATGGTTCACAGGCTTCGGGAAAAGGACAGCCAAATGCCGGTGGTTTTTACTACAGGTCTGTCTGACTATCTCCAGGAAGGGTATGAGGTCCAGGCGCTGCACTATCTGCTGAAGCCCATAGCGCAGGAAAAGGTATTTGCCTGTATGGACAGGATATGCAGTAGAAGGGATAGCAGAAAGCTGTATACCGTAAGAACTTTGGACGGTATGGTCAGGCTGGATCTGAAGGAGGTCAATTACTGCGAGGCCCAGGGGCATTATGCCAGATTTCTGATGACAGACGGGCAGGAAATCCCGGTGATGAAGAGCATTTCAGAGCTGGAGAGGGAGCTGTGGGGAGAGGCTTTTGTCAAATGTCATCGCTGCTATTTGTGTAATCTGGAAAACGTAAAACAGATTGGGGAGGATAATGTCATTTTTGACAGCGGGGCTTTGGCACCGGTGAGCAGGCGATTGTACAGAGAGCTGAATCGAAGATTCATAGACCATTACAGGCAGGGGGGCTGAGATGATAGTTCTTTGGATAGCAGCAGGAGTTGCCGCACTTTTAGGGCTGCTGTTTTGGGGAAAAGTTTATCTCGTGGGGCTGGTGGACAGGCGGATCGGCAATTACCAGAGCAATCTCCTGGAGAGGCACTGTGAGGAAGTAGAAAACATGTACCGGCAGACTAGAGGCTGGCGGCATGATTATCACAATCACATACAGACCATGAAGGCATATCTTGCCATGGGAGAGCTGGAGCGCCTGGAACAGTATCTTGACCGGCTGGATCAGGATCTGACTACAGTGGACACTGTGGTGAAGACAGGGAATGTGATGATCGATGCTGTGCTAAACAGTAAGCTGTCTCTGGCGAAGGCCAGGAATATTGCGGTAGAGGCGAAAGCCATGGTTCCGGCAGGATTGGAGATTTCGGAGATCGATCTGTCGCTGATTATCGGCAATCTGATGGATAATGCCATGGAAGCCTGCCTGCGGATCAGAGAGGAAGAGAAGCGTTTTATCAGGGTCTACATGGACGTTATGAAGGGGCAGCTATATATCTATGTGATGAACGCCGTAAGCGGGCGGCCAAAGAAGAGGCGTAAGGACAGCCGCCAGGACGAGACTTCCGGGAGGGAGCTTTATCTGGGAGAAAATTTGCAGGAGAAAAGTCGGCCAGTGGAATACCACTCCACCAAGGAAGGCAGGGCTCACGGATTTGGGCTGATGCGGATTGACAGGGTAGTGAAGAAATATAAGGGATATATTGACAGGCAGGATGAGGAAAATGTATTTGTCACAGAGATTCTGCTGCCACTGGTGCACGAATGAAACCATTCGTGCATTTTTTTGTTAGAGAGCGGCAAGGGTGATATAATAGTTTTCGATAATAGAATATTGAACATAGAATACAAGAGCGTAAGGAGGCCGGATCTTGAAACAGGCAGAATCTCAGTATGAGAAGCATTACAATATTTTTCAGAACATAGGATATTATTTCAAATATTACAGGCAGAGCGCCCCTATTTTTTTGTGGCTGTGTCTTGTGGAAATCCTGTTTGGAGCGGTAAGCCCTCTTTTCGGGATTTATCTGCCAAAGCTGGCAGTGGATCTGGTGACAAAGGGGGTTACCTGGCAGCGCATGTGGCTGACCCTTGGTACATTCGGAGGCTTGTTTTTATGTGTCCACGTGGCGGCAAAGGCCAGTGAGACGGGGAAATATCACCTGTACAATACCAGGAGAAACGAGCTGGTGGCGAAGATATTTCTCAAAACCCTGCGGGTGCCCTACCGTCATGTGGAGGAGGGGGAGACCAAGGAACTGTACTGGAAAGCCATAAGAATTGTGAACCAGGGGGACTGGAGCGCCCTATACAGAATGACCTACGGAACCATCAGTATGATACAAAACGCCTTGAGCTTCTTTCTCTACAGCACTGTGCTGAGCTTCCTAAACCCTTTTGTGGCAGCCTTGCTGATGTTACTGGCCCTGGCACAGTACGCGATCAATATTCGCAAGATAAAATATATGGAGAGATTCCGCGACCAGGATGCAGAGCTGGGAAAAAAGAAATCCTATCTTTTTTACAGCGCCATGGGCAATCAGAAGGCAGCCAAGGATGTCAGAATCTTTGGAATGCAGAGGTGGCTGAACAAGGAGAAGGATATTCTTCTGGACCAGACCAGGAAGCTTGCGCAAAAGAAGAACAGGGCTGAGTATCTCTACTGGCAGTTGGGGAGCCTGCTGAATCTGGGGCGGGATATCTTCGCCTACGGATATCTTTTGCAAAAGGTGTTTACAGGCGCGGTGAATCCGGGGGAGTTTGTACTGTACTTCGGAGCGATCACAGGGTTTTCAGGCTTTGTGGGAAGCATTATGGAAAGCCTGGCCAAGCTGCGCAGCGGTTCCCTGGAGACCAATTACTATAGAGCCTATATGGAGCTGCCAGAGGAGGACAGAAAACAGGGGCAGAGGCATATTTCGGAGATGCCCAGGCCAGTGTCCATAGAATTCAGAGACGTTTCCTTTTCTTATGACAAATCTGCAGAGAAAAAGATATTTGACCATTTTAATCTGAAGATTCATGCCGGGGAAAAGCTGGCTCTGGTAGGCGCCAATGGGGCGGGGAAGACCACCCTTGTGAAGCTCCTTACCGGTATGTATGAGCCGGATGAGGGAAGCATCCTCATAGGGGGCGTGGACAGAAACGAATTTCCCAGGGAGGAGCTTTACCATCTATTCTCCGCTGTCTTTCAGGAGCCCTTTCTCCTGCCGGTGACAGTGGGGGAGAATCTGACCTTTGAGGCCCGCTGCGACAGTGACAGGGCGTGGAAGGCCCTGGAAGAGGCGGATTTGGCGGAGCGATTCCGCGAGAAAGGAGTGACCTTGGATACCTTCTTTTACGTGGATATGGACGAAAGCGGAATCGAGCTGTCAGGGGGAGAGACCCAGCGGTTTCTATTGGCCAGGGCATTGTATAAGGATGGCCCCGTTTTGGTTCTGGACGAGCCTACGGCGGCGTTAGACCCCATCGCGGAGTCAGAGATCTACGACAAGTACGCAAAGTATGCTGCGGATAAAACAGCAATCTTTATCTCTCACAGACTTGCCAGTACGCGGTTTTCCGATCGGATCGTGCTGTTGGGAGAGGGCGGCATTCTGGAAGAGGGAAGCCATCAGGAGCTGATGGAGAAAAACGGCGTCTATGCAAAGATGTTCCAGGTGCAGAGTCGGTATTATGCCAGGAATAAGCTGGAAAAGGAGGCGTTTTAGGGATGACGGAGGAATCGAAGCTTTTGGAAAAACTGCCCTTAAGGCAGCAACTGGATCAGATCCGGCAGGTGATGCAGTTAATTATGAGCCTGGATAAGAGCTATGTGCCATGGAATGTGGTCTCTTGTGTTTTTTCCGCAGCCTTAAGCTACGGTGGCATGATTTTGTCCGCTTATGTGCTGAACAGCATTTCCAAAGATTTCGTCTTTGCCGGGCTGTTTGGAAGGATTACTGTGGGAGTGGTTCTTTTGAGCCTGGGGGGATCTGTGCTGAGTATCTTAAAACGCCGGATAGACCTGAAGAATCAGATGCTCTCCGAGAAGTATGAGGCGCTGCAGCAGGAAAAGATTATGAATATGGATTTCTCTCGGATTGCAAGCCCTGAGCTGAAGGAGCTGCGGGAGAGAATCCGTCTGGACAATAACTGGGGGGCAGGGCTTTTTACTGTATTCTGGTGCGGGAAAGGCGTGCTGGAGAGCGCCATCCGGATCCTGGGAGCGGTGGTCATCGGTATCCCCATGTTTTCCTACTTTCAGAGAGGGGATCTGGGCTGGCTGGGGGCGGTAGTATTCTTGCTGTGTCTTCTGGTTGGGCTGGGTCTGAAGCTATATTGGTATTTTCAAAAAAAGAGCCAATACATCATGTTCCACCGGCCTACAGCGGGAGAGAAAAAGTTCCTGATGAATTATGCGTGGGACTTTGCCTATGGATCCGCCTATCGCTACGAGAATGGAAAGGATGTCAGAATCTATAATAGCTATGATGTGATAAAGAAGTGGACTTTGGATAAGCTGCAGACCAAAGAATATTTTGATTATACCATCAAGAGGCCGTGTGTCGGGGACGCGGGCAGCAATGCTGTCCAGACAGCTCTGTATGTACTGACACAGATCGGCGCTTATGGTATGGTGATTTTGGCAGCCCTGAGGGGAAACATGCCAGTGGGCTCTCTGATACTGTACGCGGACTGTCTCGCCAACATTATGATTCAGACGGTGTATGTGGTGACAGCCAGTGCGGACTTAAGTCTGGCGGCCAGAAAGCAGGTGGGTATTTTAGAGCTGCTGGAGCTTTCCGACGAGATGTACAAGGGCTCCCTGCCCATGGAAAAGAGAAGGGACAAGGAATATCACATTGCGTTTCGAAATGTTTCGTTCAAGTATCCGGGAAGTCAGGAATATGCGCTGAAAAATTTTTCCCTGGAGTTTCAGGTAGGCCAGAGGCTTGCCATTGTGGGCAGGAATGGTTCCGGCAAGACCACTATGATCAAGCTGCTGTGCAGACTCTATGATCCGGACGAAGGAGAGATTCTGGTAAACGGTGTGGATATTAAGAAATTTCGCCATGATGAGTATGAAAAGCTTTTTTCCGTTGTATTTCAGGATTACATGCTCTTTTCCCTGATGCTGGCGGAGAATATAGCCGCGGACAAGGACTACGATGGGGAGAAGGTGCGGCGGTGCCTGGTGGACGCAGGATTTGGGGAACGGCTGGAAGGCCTGGGCGAAAAGGGGATTACAAGCTACTTATACAAGGATTATACCGATGAGGGCATTGAGATCAGCGGCGGAGAGGCCCAGAAGCTGGCCATTGCCAGGGCGATATACAAGGAGGCACCCTTTGTGCTCTTAGACGAGCCCACAGCAGCACTGGACCCCATTGCCGAGGCGGAAATCTACAGTAATTTTGACAAGATTGTGGGCGACAAAACCGCCATCTACATCAGCCACAGGTTGTCCTCCTGCCGGTTCTGCGATAAGATTGCGGTGTTTGACAAGGGCAGATTGGTGCAGACGGGAAGCCATGAAGAGCTGCTGGCGGAGGAAGGAGGCGTCTACGCATCCCTCTGGAACGCCCAGGCCAAATATTATGAGGCGGGATAAGACATTGAAAATGCCATAACTTGGTTCCGCAACGGGGTTGTAACCGGTTTAGGGATGTGGTATAATCAGTCCATGTGCAAGCCAAAAAGCGGCCAAAGGGGAGGAACGAGTATGAATCTGGTGATTACCATGAGTCGGAGGTTTGGAACCGGTGCCAGCGCCATTGCGGCAGAGTTGTCTAGAAAGCTGGAGATTCCAGTGTATGACAAGGCGTACATAGAACATGAGCTGGAAGACCACAGCTATGGGGACGAGACAGAGCTGATCAAAAAGCTGGCGTCCCATTCCTGCATTATTTTAGGGCGCTGCGCCTCGGAAATCCTGCGGGATCAGGGAAATGTGTTCAATATCTATGTGTGCGCTGACAAGGAGGACCGCATTCATCGCATTATGGGACAGAAGTCCCTGCCCTATGAGGAGGCGAAGACTCTGTTGGAGGAGAATGACAAGGCTCGCAGCGAATATTATTACAGACATACAGGAAAAGTATGGGGAGATGTAAACAATTATCATATGATTCTGGACACCTCCCAATTCGGCATTGAGAACTGCGCCAATATTCTATTAAAGTATTTTGAGCGGATTGAAGTGATATAAAACTTAACATGAAGTCAAAATTTATGAAAACTTTTAGAGGAAATGTAGGAAAGACTTTACAGTTTGAGCGGCGATTGTTATAATAGAATCAAAGAGACGATTCTATTATCATGATTCTATAATAAACCTATCTGATACAGAAGAAATGGCACATAAAGAAAGCAGGTGATTGTATGCCAAACGGTCTCGAAATTGCAAAAGCAGCGATTGAGGATTTCAAAAAGATTCAGGAATACATGATTCTTGCAAGAGAAGAAAATGCGGAGAAGACATATGCAAAACTGAAAGATGAATATCTTTCTTTAAAGGCGATTCTGACGGTTGCCGGTGTCAATCTTACGGATATTGACAAGATGAAAGTTTGAAAGTTCCTTTCAAATATTGATTGGTATGCGCGCCGAAGCGCGCAAGGGGTATAAGAATGATTTAGCTGTCGTGAGAAAAGACTATGTGATATATATTTGCAAAAAGGCAACTGAAGGGTTGCTTTTTTTGTGTAGGAGGTGCAATATGTTCTTGCTTTATTTTTTCCTTTGGATTATCTTTCATGGCAGAGTTACTTTAGAAATATGCCTGTTTGGGCTGGTGATTGCAGGAGCATTGCTTTGGTTTTCCTGCAAATTCGTGGATTACAGCCTGGCAAAGGAGCTGCGGGTATACAAAAATGGATTCCTGTTTTTGCGGTATTGCAAGCTGCTGGTGACAGAAATCGTCAAGGCCAATCTCCACGCTATGCATATGATATTGACCCAGAGAGAGGAGATAGAGCCTGTGCTGGTGAGCTTTTACACGGACTTAAAATCCCAGGCGGGAAAGGCCATGCTGGCCAATGCTATCACGCTGACACCGGGAACCATTACAGTCACGCTGGAGGGAGACGAATACACCGTACACTGCCTGGACGAGTCTATGGCGGAGGGAATTGAGGAGAGCGCCTTTGTGACATATATTCGGAAATTTGAGGAAACCCTATAAGAAAGTGGGAGAAGGGATAAGGATGGGAAGCGGAATCGAGAGCCTGGATAAGGCATACAGTATATTTTTTACAGTAGCGCTGATCGTACTGGCAATCCTGGTGATACTTTGCCTGATCCGGGCGATTATCGGCCCCAGGGTGGCAGACCGGATTGTGTCGGTAAATATGACAGGCACTATGGTCATTGTGATGATCGCCATTCTGGCGCTGATGCTGGAGGAGGGATATCTGGTGGACATTTGCCTGATCTACGCTATGATCAGCTTCCTGGCGGTGATTGTGCTGGTGAAGGTGTACATGGGTGTGTACCAGGAGGGGAAGCATGGTAAAACGGATGACGATATAAGCATAGTAAAAATGACAGCAGAGGATACCAGCCCAAAGGACCTGAAAACAGGGCAGGAGACACAGGAGAAGCAGTAGACGGTATCTGCCGGGGAAATGGCTAAAATGGCACTGTCGCTGTAGGCGGCATGAGGGAAGGCTAGGAGGATGTACAATGGCAATATGGGAATGGGTGCGGTTTGTGATGGGCGGCGGATTACTTTTGTGCGGATTGGGAACCTTTATCATTGAAATCATAGGTGTGTTCCGGTTTCGGTATGTGCTGAACCGGATGCATGCGGCTGCCATTGGGGATACCTTGGGTATCGGCTTTGCGCTGGCAGGGCTGATTGTCATAAGCGGCTTTAACTTCACATCTCTAAAGCTTTTGCTGGTGATTGTCTTTTTGTGGTTCTCCTCCCCAGTGTCCTCCCATTTAATCGCCAGGCTGGAGGTAAGCACCAATGAGGACAGCGAGAAGCATTACCGTGTGGTAGAGCTGGATTCCCGGGAGAGTGAGTCGGAGATCTCAGACACCGACACTATATCCACCAAATAGACGTGGAGGAGGCGGAAGCTATGACAATATTTACCTGCATTTTGCTGGGATTTTTGGTGGTCTGTGCCATTGCGGCCAGCCTGTCCAAAAAGCTTTTGAACACCATATTGATTTTCATGTCCTACAGCCTGATTATGTCCATTATCTGGGTGCTGTTGGAATCCCCGGATCTGGCAATCACAGAGGCAGCGGTAGGCGCAGGGGTAACCACAGTGCTTTTTTTGGTGACCTTGAAAAAGATAGATGCCATTATCAAAAGGGAGAGTGCACAGGAGGAGAAGCAGGATGAGCAGGAAGATACCTGAGGAGAAATATCAGAAGACTTTATCCTTTCGATTCAGACAGTGGCTGGATGGCACAAAGGATCCCTTCCTGGGGGAGGTGGAGATGGAAAAGCAAGCCCCCTTCTCAGAGAGCAAGGAGGCGAAGGAGAAAAGGGAGCAGGATCAGGCAGCTCTGAAAAGTAAGGTCTACGACCTGGAGAACAATTTTGAGATGCGGGTGTTCCAGAGATTTTACCGCATTTTTAGCATTCTGTTCTGTATCTTTCTGGTAGCCATGCTGCTGGTGGCAGTGTCAGATCTGCCTACCTTTGGGCATGAGGATAATCCGGTGAACAATGAGGTGGCAGAGCGCTACATTGAGAAAGGATTACAGGAGACTGGGGCGGTGAACATTGTCACAGGTATGATTCTGGATTACCGTGCCTTTGACACATTGGGGGAATCCCATGTGCTCTTCATCGCTACCTGTACTGTGTTGATTCTATTGCGCCGGGACGGGAAAAAGGAACAGGCCATTGACCAGGACAATGACAGGCTCTATGAGCCAAAGAATGATGTGATACTGCAGACTGTGGCCAGAGTCCTGGTGCCGCCCATATTCCTCTTTGGCATTTATATCATTCTGGCAGGGCATCTGGGCCCTGGCGGCGGATTTTCCGGAGGCGCTGTGATAGGGGCTGGCCTCATATTGTACCTGAATGCCTTTGGCTTTGCCAAAACGGAGCGATTCTTCACAGCAAAGACCTACCGCCGTATGAGCTTTTGCGCCCTGGCCTGCTATAGTGTGGCAAAGAGCTATTCCTTTTACACAGGGGCCAACCATATGGAAAGCATCATTCCCCTGGGGACACCTGGAGCAATCTTAAGCAGTGGACTGATATTGGTCCTAAACATCTGTGTAGGGGTGGTGGTGGCAGGCACTATGTATACCTTTTATGCCATGTTCCGCAAAGGTGGGTACTGAACTGCCTTTTCCCAGGTAAGAGAAGGTGAGCACAAAAGAAAACGGATGGAGGTGTGGGAGAATGCACTTGGAATATTTGCTCAATAATTACCAGGAGGCTGTGGCCATGATTCTGTTTGGCATTGGCTTCTCCAATTTGCTGCTGCAAAAGAATCTCATCAAGAAAATCATAGGCCTGAACATTATGGACACAGCCACTTATCTCTTTTTGGCGCTGAAGGGCTATATTGCAGATAGAAAAGCCCCGGTGGTGGTGGACGGTATCCAGGAGGTGGAGGCGTATATTAACCCTATTCCCAGCGGGCTTGTACTGACAGGCATCGTGGTGTCTGTGTCGGTGACGGCACTGATGCTGTCTTTGACCATCAGACTGTATCGCAGATATCACACCCTGGACTTGGACGAAATCACCACCCGTCTGAAAAAGGAGGGGAAATAATGGCTTTTGTGCAGAATTTCCCTTTTATATCTATTCTACTGTCCCTGTTTTCCGGTCCCCTTTGCTCTGTTTTAAACGGAAAGTGGGCCAGGCGGGTGAATACGGCAGTGATTACAGTGATCGGTATTCTGTCAGCTTTTGTGCTGCAATATGTGATCTCCACAGGGCAGCCCTATGTGTACCGAATGGGACATTTTTCAGCGCCCTGGGGCAATGAAATCCGTGTGGGCATTCTGGAAGCCTTTTTGGCCTGCTTTTTCTGCATTATTATGCTATTGTGCATGCTGGGAGGCATTCGGGAGAGGGAAGCAGAGATTGAGGAGGGGAAGCAGAATCTGTACTATGTGATGGTGAATCTGTTGCTGTGCTCCCTGCTTGCCCTGATTTATACCAATGATCTGTTTACAGCCTATGTGTTTGTGGAGATCAATACCATCTCCGCCTGTGGCCTTATCATGATTCGCCAGACTGGCCGGACCTTTGAGGCGGCTACCCGGTACATGATTATGAGCCTTTTGGGATCGGGTCTGCTGCTGTTGGGGATTTGTTATCTGTACGCGGTGACAGGGCATCTGCTGATGAGCAATATCAGAGAGCAGGTGCAGCAGCTGGCCTGGACGGGACAGTACCATATTTCGCTGATGGTAGCTTTGGGACTGATGTCCGTGGGCCTGGCCATTAAGAGCGCCCTGTATCCCTTTCACGCGTGGCTGCCAGATGCTTACGGGTATTCTACCCTGTCTTCTTCCGCCATCCTGTCCTCTCTGGTGTCAAAGGGCTATATTTTCCTGCTGATCAAGATTTTCTACAGAGTGGTAGGCTTTGATGTGGTCAGAGACAGCAAAGTAGTCAATGTGCTGTTTGTATTTGGCATATTGGGCATGGTGATGGGCTCTCTAAGCGCCATGAAGGAGGGGAATCTCCGCCGGATGATCGCCTATTCTTCTGTGGCCCAGATCGGCTATATCTACATGGGGCTGGGGTTGGCCACAGAGGCCGGGACTGTGGCCAGCATCTACCATGTACTGTCCCATGGGGCCACCAAAGCTTTGCTGTTTGTGGCTGCGTCCGGGCTTTCGGAGGCCTCCGGGGGAAGTGACAAATATGGGGACATCACAGGAGCAGGATTCCGAAATAGATTGGCTGGCATAGCTTTTTTGGTAGGCTCTTTGTCCATGGTAGGGATGCCTATGTTTTCAGGGTTTATCTCAAAGCTGTTCTTTGCCCAGGCAGCCGTGGGCCATGCCCACAAAATGCTACCTACGGTAATTGCCCTGGCCCTTAGCACGGTGCTGAACGCGGTGTATTTCATGAAGACAGTGATTCGGATTTACACCAGAAAACCCACTGAGCGACACAGCGCGAAGGAAGCCACAGCCGGCGCTTATGAGATTTTGCCGAAAACACATAGGGTGGGGCTTTGGGAACAGCCTGCAAAGAGCGTGGCGCTGATCTGTTTCATTCTGTTAAACCTGATACTGGGCCTGAACTCTGACCCTATCATGAGATTGATGCACAGTGGCTTGGAGATGTTCGATTAGCAAGGACGGAAAGTCATTTTAGGGAGGAAAGCTTTGATGGATACCATGATATTGATTCCCATAGGGATGCCAGTGATCTGCGGTGCGCTGTTGCTGTTCTCATCTTTTCGGGAGAAATCCTTTCTAGTGGGGAGAAAAGGGGAAACACCCAGCGCCAGGGAGGAAGGGCCTGGAGAGAGAAAAAATAGCCAGTGGCTTTGGGCCTATGTGAGTATTGTGCTGGGTATTTCTGTGATAGTCGGGCTGGCAGTGGCCTGGTCAGGGGACAGAGAAATATTGCTGTTCACCCTGTTAGATACCATTCCGGTATATTTTCATATCGATTCTGTGGGCAGGCTGTTTGTGACTGTGGTCAGTGTCATATGGATTCTGTCCGCGGTGTACGGCTTTGTCTATATGCGCCAGGAGGGCAATGAGAAGCGATATTTCGGATTCTATCTGATACTATATGGAATATTAGTGGCATTTGACTTCTCCGGGAATCTGGTGACCATGTACCTGTTCTATGAGCTAACTACCCTGCTCTCCATGCCCTTGGTGCTCCACAATGGGAAAAAGGAATCCGTGATGGCAGCATTAAAATATCTGTTTTATTCCCTGTGCGGTGCCTACGGAGGTCTGTTTGCTATCTTTTTCCTGTATCGCTACAGCGATTCTCTGACCTTCACAGCAGGAGGCACCTTGAATCTGACAGCAGTGTCAGGACATGAGGGGATTTTGCTGATTGCTGTGTTTGCCGCCCTTTTGGGCTTTGGGGCAAAGGCTGGCATGGTGCCTCTCCACGCCTGGCTTCCCACAGCTCATCCGGTGGCGCCCTCCCCGGCCTCCGCGGTACTGTCAGCTGTCATTGTAAAGTCCGGCGTGTTGGCTGTGGTGCGGGTAGTGTTCTATATTGTGGGGGCAGAGTTTCTGCGGGGTACATGGGTGCAGTACGCCTGGATGACACTGGCGCTGCTGACCGTGTTCATGGGCTCCATGCTGGCCTACAGAGAGCAGATTTTTAAGAAGAGACTGGCCTACTCCACAGTGAGCCAGGTCTCCTATATTATGTTCGGCCTGTCGCTGCTGACTCAGGATGGTTTCACTGGGGCCATGCTTCACGTGGTGGTGCACGCAGTGGTGAAATGCGGCTTGTTCCTGGCAGCAGGGGTCTTTGTATACAGCTTTCATTACACAAAAGTGGAAGAGCTGATTGGCATAGGGAAACGGATGCCGAAAATGATGTGGTGTTATCTATTGCTGTCTCTTGGGCTGGTGGGGATTCCACCTACCGGAGGCTTTGTCAGCAAATGGTATTTGGCGCAGGGGGCGCTGCAGTCCCAAACTGGCGTCTTTGCATGGCTGGGGCCGGTGGTTCTGCTGATCAGCGCGCTGCTGACAGCTGGGTATCTGCTGCCGGTTGCCATGAAGGGATTCTTCCCGGGAATGGGGGAGGCTGAGAGAGGGGGCTGTGGGGATACAGAAAAAGACTGGGAGCTGCAGCCCCACAGGAAGGCAGGAGAAAGCTCAGAGCCTGCCCCTGCCATGCTGGTGCCACTGATCCTTCTGGCGGCTATGGCGGTGCTGTTGGGAATTTTCCCAGGCAGCCTAATAGCATATGCTGGAGAGATTGCCGCATCCCTATAGACAGTACAGTAAGTCATGCCGAGATCACTAAAATATATTTGAGAAAGGGTTTCAAGTGCCATGAGGGAAGTCATAATGCTATTAGTGGTGGTTTTGCCTGTGATTACAGGCATTTTGCTGCCATTTCTACCCTTTCGGACCAAAAGGGCTATGTGGATTTATCTGGAGACTGCCGTGTGCGTGAACTCAGGGCTAGTGTTCTGGCTGCTGTTTCATGCCCCTGATAAGACGCTTACGGTATTCCGTTTTATGCATGATCTGAGTATCACTCTGCGGTTGGATGGACCAGGCAGTATATTCGCGGCACTGGTGGCCTTTCTCTGGCCCTTTGCCACGCTGTACGCCTTTGCCTACATGGAAAAAGAGGAGGATACCAGAACCTTTTTCCTGTTCTATGTGGTTACCTATGGCATTACATTGGGCGTGGCTCTTTCCGAGAATATTCTGACCATGTATTTCTTTTTTGAGATGCTCAGCCTGGTGACCTTGCCGTTGGTCATGCATACCAGAACCAGAGAGGCAATCCTGGCCAGCAGAGCTTATCTGTACTATATGCTGGGAGGCGCTGCCTTTGCCTTCATCGGTATGATTTTCGTATTGGTTTACGGCTCTACTTCCTCCTTTGTGCCAGGGGGTGTGTTGGATATGGCACATATTCAGGAAAAAAAGGATACCCTGCTGCTGGTCTATGTGCTGTGCTTTGGGGGCTTCAGTGTAAAGACGGCCATGTGGCCATTTTCCTCCTGGCTGCCAAAAGCCAGCGTAGCCCCCACACCAGTCACAGCCCTGCTCCATGCGGTGGCAGTGGTAAATACAGGGGCCTTTGCGGTGATGCGGGTTACGTACTTTAGCTTTGGCACGGAAATGCTGCGGGGCACATGGGCCCAGACTGTGGTCATGGGGCTGGGGATCTTTACCATTCTGTACGGCTGCAGCCGGGCGGTGAAGGAGACGCACTTTAAGAGACGGCTGGCCTGGTCCACGGTGAGCAATCTGTCCTATATGCTGTTCGGCGTGACTTTGATGACACCTTTGGGGCTCACAGGAGCTATGGCCCACCTGGTGTTTCATTCCTTTATGAAGATAGGTTCCTTCCTCTGCGCAGGTGCGGTGCTCCACATGACGGGAAGGAATTATGTCCACCAGCTGGACGGGCTGGGACGGAGAATGCCAAAGGTATTCCTGTGCTTCACCATATCAGCCCTGGCTTTGATGGGAGTGCCAGGGCTCTGCGGCTTTGTGAGCAAATGGTATCTGGCGAAAGCTGCAGTGGATTGCGGGGAACCTGTTGCCTATCTGGGAGTGGCAGCACTGCTAATGTCAGCACTGCTGACAGCTATCTATATGATGGGCATTGTGGTGAGGGCCTTTTTTCCCAGGAAGGATTTTGACTACAGCACCATAAAAGATGTGAGAGAGCCCGGATGGAAGATGCTAATGCCTCTAATTGTGTTTGCAGTGCTGATTGTCTGCTTCGGACTGCATTCCGGGCCTGTCATGGCAGTGCTTGAGGCGGCTGTCTCTGGAACAATGTGATTAGAGGCTGGGGAGCATGTGGGGAGACAGGAGAGACCAAAGAATTTGGTATGGTAGGTGATGAAATTGGAGATAGAACTGACTTTTTGTATCTTTTTTCCCTTTCTTGCAGGACTTTTAGCATATCTCACAGGGCGCACCTGTGAAAAAGGGGAAAATGCTGGGAGAGAAAACTCCCGTGAGAGGGCTCGGGATGCCATTGTGATGGTCTCTGTGGTGCTGGAATTTCTCGCTATGGGCTTTGTGGCATACCAGAATATCCACTTGGGGATAGCAGGTACTTTGGAGCTGTCAGATATCTGCGGCCTGGGCCTGTATTTTACCATGGACGGATTTCGGTCCATCTACGGCTGTGTGGCTGCGTTCATGTGGATGATGGCAGCGCTGCTCTCCCGGGAATATTTTGCCCATCTTCACCATAAGAATCGCTTTTACCTGTTCCTGCTGTGGACACTGGGAGCCACCATGGGCGTGTTCCTGTCCGGGGATTTATACACTACATTTGTCTTCTTTGAGATCATGTCCTTTACCTCCTATGTCTGGGTCGCCCAGGAGGAGAACAGATCGGCGCTGCGGGCAGCAGAAACCTATCTGGCTGTGGCGGTGACAGGGGGGTTAGTGATGCTCATGGGGATCTTTTTGTTGTATTATCAACTGGGCACAGTGACTATCAGAGAGCTGCCCCAGGCCGTGGCGGTGTGCGGAGAGAAAAACATGCTGTATGCCGCAGGTGTCTGTCTATTAGTGGGCTTTGGAGCCAAAGCAGGCGCATTCCCACTGCATATCTGGCTGCCCAAAGCACATCCTGTGGCGCCAGCGCCGACCTCTGCTCTGCTTTCCGGTATTTTGACCAAAACAGGTATCTACGGCATTTTAGTATTGAGCTGCTACCTGTTTTCCCAGGATGGGGTATGGCGCACAGGGATTCTGGTGCTGGGGGTGGTCACTATGCTGGGAGGCGCTGTGCTTGCAGTGTTTTCTGTGGATTTAAAGAGGACTCTGGCCTGCTCCTCCATGTCCCAGATTGGATTTATTTTGGTGGGAATCGGGATGATGGGACAGCCTGGGGAATATGGTATTTTAGCTACCCACGGCGTATTCCTGCACATGGTGAACCATTCCCTGATAAAGCTGGTGCTGTTTTTGGCCGCTGGCGTGATATACATGAATGCCCACGCCCTGAACCTCAATGACATTCGGGGCTTTGGCAGAAAGAAGCCACTGCTGAAAGCCATCTTCCTTGCGGGTGCCCTTGCCATCGGCGGAATTCCGCTCTTTAGCGGCTATATCAGCAAGACCCTGCTGCATGAGAGTATTGTGGAGTACGGCGGCGGGGGCCTGTTTCAGGCTGTGGAGTATCTGTTCCTGTTCTCAGGCGGGCTCACAGTGGCTTATATGACAAAGCTGTTTGTGGCCATTTTTATGGAAAAAAATGAGAGTGCCATTCGACAGGCGGAATATGACAGTCAGAAGAGATATATGAAACCCATTACCATCTTTGCTTTGGCCGGAAGCGCTGTGGCGCTTTTGGTGTGGGGGCTGTGCCCTCATGCTTTGATGGACAGGGCTGCGCAGCTGGCCCAGGGGTTCTTTAGGCTGGAGGAGGCAGGACATGTGGTGCACTATTTTAGCTTTGGGAATCTAAAGGGTGGGCTGCTTTCCATTGGCATTGGCGCAGCGGTATATTTGCTCTTTATCCGCAGGGTCCTTCGGAACCAGAAGGGCGAATACGTGGATGCATGGCCAGCATGGCTGGATCTGGAGGAGCTTTTGTACCGTCCTTTGATGCTTCGCTTTCTGCCCTGGGCTCTTGGCGGGGCCTGCAGGATTCTGGACAACCTGCTGAGCAGCCCCTTGATTCTAAAAACCCTGTCCACAGTTGCCTGCATATTTTGCAGAATTCTGGATAGCTTTGTGGATGGACTGGTGGTGCTTCTGCGAAAGACCCTGTACCGGGACAGCCCGCTGCCCTATGAGCGGCCGGAGGGCAATGTACTCACAGAGAGCATTGGCAGGGTGATGAACGCTTTTCAGGGACTGGGCAACCGGACATGGCGGAGAAAAAAGCCTGTTCACAGGGATTACGTTCATTTGGCAGCAGTGAAAAATGAGCAGTTCAAGGAGACCAACAATATCATTCAGAGGAGCTTATCCTTTGGACTGCTGCTTTTCTGCATTGGGCTGGCACTGACCTTGCTCTATATCATCTGGTGGTAATGTGCAGACCTTTGCCTTTTCTGTAGAAAGCCTGGGGGAACCAGAGGATCACCGCAGGAAGCTGCGGCCCTGCATCGAAATCCAGCCTGGGGAGACAGTACCCCTGTGGATACCGACGGGCCTTAATTCTTTCGTGGGGCACTTGCGCTGGCAATTTTCTTCAGGGTGGAATTGGTCCCCAGGAGCATGAACACATCATCCTTTTTTGTGGGCTGATCCGCAGGGGGATTCACCACCAGTGCACCACCTCTTTTGATGGCGATAACATTTACGCTATACTTTTCCCGCAGCTTTAATGTCCGCAGATCCTTGCCGATCCAGTCCAGAGGGGTGACGATCTCCCCGATGGAATATTCGGAGGAAAGCTCAATGGTGTCAAACATATTTCCAAAGGCCAAATCGTTTGACAGCTGAACGCCTATCTCCTTTTCCGGGTAGACGATTTTGTCCGCACCAATTTTCGTGAGAATCTTGCCCTGCTTTTCATCGTAGGCTTTGGCAATGACCTGCCCGATGCCCTGTTCCTTTGCCCAGATGGTGGCTAATACCGAGGCGTCCAGGCTGTGACCAATGGAGATCACAGCGCCGTCGAAATTTCGTCCGCCCAGCTCCTCTAAGGCCTCATCGTTGGCCACATCCAGGCACATGGCCAAGGTGACGTAATCTGCGATAAGCCGGACGCGCTGTTCGTTGCGGTCTATGGCCAGGACCTTGCAGCCGTTGGCCTCCAGCTGGATGGCCACGCTGCTGCCAAATCTGCCCAGACCGATGACGATATATTCTTTTTGGGATTGCTTTTTCATATGATGTTCTCCTTTTGCCTCTGTTTATTCTTATCAAAATGCTTTTCTAAAAATCATTGCCTGAAATGTAGCCATTCCGTCTCCGTTTTTGCAGGAAAACTGCATATGGGTTCCCTTCACCTGGCAAAAGCCTACCCGCTCCAGCGCGAAGACCAGTCCGGCATACGCGTCATCCTCCTCATATCGCTCTATGCTGATGAGATGTCCCTGGGGTCTTATCAGTGTCGAAAGCTCCTTCGCATATTGACTATGCAGCCTGACCTGCTGTTCCATGGACAGGGCCGGCATTCTTGATTTCTCACAGAGAGGCCTCCATGGAACATTTTCGTGTGCCGTGCGACAGGAAAACAGGGTGTGGCACTGCCCCAGTGTATCCGTTTTCGAAAAATGTATATTGTCCACCCCAAGTTCCCTTGCAAGCTCTCTTGCCACGGACACAGCGTTGGGGGATATCTCCAGCCCGGTGACTACACTGCCTGGATGCTGCAATGCAAGAAAACAAGTCAGAATACCATTTCCACAGCCAATATCGAAAATATCCCCTGACCAGAAAGAATCATGTTCCAGCAGATACTCCATAACCCTCCGGAAAAACACCCGATCATAAAAAGACGCGGCCAAAAGGCTCATCTGCAAACTCTGATTCCAGTAATCCACCAGCTCCTCCTGGCGATGAAGATACACCGTATCCCCGGTGCCATAAAGCAACCTATCTTCTGACTGATCAAATAATTCTGTCAGTCTTTCAATGTGCCTTTCTCCTTCCTGTGGCCCGAAAGCTTCCAGCAGCGCTGTATCTAACTGGTTGATTCTACGGATACCTATACGCGAAAGATATTGTTTTGGTTCTAAACCTGGCATGCAAAACCTCCCTAAAATCCAGACGTAAGTTTTTTCTCACTATCCAATGATGACTTTGCTGTCTGCATAGGAAATGTTGTCCGCAGGGGTGCGGCTGTTGAACACCAATGCCAGGGTGATAGGGCCGATTCTGCCCAGGTACATGGTGAGGGCTACGATCAGCTTCCCGGCAGGGTACAGGGCTCCGGTTAAGCCCCTGGAAAGCCCCACGGTGGCAATGGCGGAGGTCATTTCATACAGGGTGTCCAAAAATCCGCTGCGCTGGACGGCCAGCAGGGCTATGGTCAATATCATCAGCACCGAAAAGCTGAAGGTGACGATGGCAACGCATCTGCGGATGGTGCTGTCAGCGATTTTCCGGTTCATGACAGTGACATCCTTTTTCCCCTTGATGTTGCCTAGCATGGAGGCGATAAGCATGACGATGGTCACGGTCTTCACGCCGCCTGCCGTGCCTGCGGGAGAGCCGCCGATGAACATGAAGATCAGGTAGACCAGGCTGGACGCGGGCCGGAAAGCCTCCTGGGAGATGGTGGCAAAGCCAGCGGTGCGCAGGGTGACGGACTGGAACAGCGCCGCCAGTCCCTTTTGGGGCCAGCTTAAATGCCCCAGGGTGTCAGGATTGTCATATTCGAAGAGCAGGGTCAGAGCTGTGCCCGCCACCACCAGGAACAGGGTGGTAAGGAGCACAATTTTCGTCTGCAGATTCATCTTGCGGATGTAATGTTTGCCGTTTTTCCGGGGACGGATGACCCGCGCCACCTCCCAGTACACCGGAAAGCCTAGTCCGCTGACGATGATCAGGAATACAGTGGTAAGGTTCAGGATGACATTGTCTGCGTAGTCACAGAAGCTGTTGCCTCCCAACAGGTCTATGCCAGCGTTGCAGAAAGCGGACACCGCGTGGAAGATACTGTACCAGATTCCCTTTAGACCATATTGGGGAATAAAGACAAAAGAGTAGCCAATTGCACCTATGGCCTCCAGGCATAGGGTCACCTGCAGGATACGCCGGGTCAGCTTTACCAGCCCGGAGAGGGTGTCCAGATTGTAGGCGCTCTGAATCAGCATCCTGTCCGATAGGGTGATCCTGCGGTGGAACAGGCACAGGACAATGGTGGTAAAGGTCACGATGCCCAGGCCCCCGAACTGGATCAGCAACAGGAGCACCACCTGCCCGAAGGCGGAGAAGGTCTGGCCGATATTGACAGTGGACAGGCCAGTGACGCAGATGCTGGAGGTGGACACGAAGAGGGAGTCCAGAAAATCTATGGACTTGCCAGTTCTGGTGCTGATGGGGAGCATCAAAAGCAATGCTCCTGACAGGGCTCCGACCAGGAAACCCAGCATGATGATTCCAGTTGTGGTGGTTTTTCGTTTTTTCATATGATATAATACGCCAGAGCGTTCTTCCTTTTCTATTTATTATTTTTTGTACCAATACAGCTATGAAAGAAAATAATTCCAGTTGCTAGTATACTACGAAAATGGGAAACTGTCAAAAACTGCCGGGCAGAAAAAAGCTCGAAAATAAGTGTAAAAATGGGCATTGCAAAGAAAAGACACCTATATTAAAATCAAATCAACTGGAAGAAATAAGGCATACATCTGTGGAGAGATGCCGGGACTATCTGAAAGAGAGGGCAGGGGCGATTATGAGAACACCGAAAATGATTCTTTTTGACTATGGCCAGACATTGGCGGATGAGGAGCGATTCGACGGGATAAAGGGCACAGAAGCCGTGCTGCAGTATGCCACCAAGAACAAATACCATTCCACTGCAGCCCAAGTGCAGGCATGCGCGGATCAGATGAACAGCGAGCTGGGCCGGTTTGACCCTGCCAGGAGGCATCTGTTCCAGGTGGAGGTTCCCAACCATATGTTCACAGCATACCTCTATGAGTCCATGGGAATCCAACTGCCCCTGACAGCGCCGGAAATCGACAGAATCTTTTGGGATGCAGCAGCTCCGGGGGTGCCCACCCATGGCATCGAGACATTTCTGGATTTCCTGAAGGAGCAGGGTATTCGGACAGGGGTCATCAGCAACATTGCCTACTGCGGCCAGATAGTGGAGGAGAGAATAAGGACCCTGCTGCCCGGGCATACATTTGAATTTATCCTGGCCAGCAGCGAGTATATGTTCCGCAAGCCCAACAGGCGGATTTTCCATCTGGCGCTGGAAAAGGCAGGACTAGGGCCAGAGGACGTGTGGTACATCGGGGATAATTACGAATGCGATGTAGTCGGGGCAAGGGAGGCAGGGCTATTTCCGGTGTGGTACATCGGCGCGGCACAGTCCCCTGTCTGGGAGTGCAGCGATGTGCTCACTGTCTCCCACTGGAGCCAGCTGATACATATGCTGGAGGAAAGCTTAAGAGAAAGTTGATCACAGTGCGCTCTTCCTCTTAAGAGGAGCTATAAAATAGAAATTTACTGGGGCTGCCAATCAAGCATCCTGAGTCTGCCTTTGGCGGAGGAAGACGTAGAAATTGTCTTCCCGCTGGATCCCTTGCAGAACCTGCTCCGCCAGTTGATGGGGGTCCGCGGCAGGATCTTTGCGCAAGGCGCATTCCATGATCTCCAGCATCTTTGGAAGATAGCACATAGAATTGCCCCTGGAGAGAACCAGCTTCACGGTCTCCGTGAGCAGGCCGTAGGATATCCTCTCAGGCACAACATCCTCGATTAAGGCGGGGTATCTGATTTTTAAGTTGTCCACAATGTTCTTCATCAGGTCAGGACATAAGATTTCATGGTACTTGCTTCGCACGGTGTCTGCCAGCCTGTCTATCATGTATCTCACGGTTCCCTCGTCAGCGGTATCCAAAACCTCTGAATACAGAACATTATGGAAGGAAAGAATCATGAATTCCTTTTTTCCCATAGCCATGTGATTATTGTCACGCAGGCGGACCACTGGCATCAGGATGCCCTCTCTGGCTAGCTGTATTCGCAGATCCTGAATTAACTTCCCATAGGGGCTGTCCCCCAGGAATGGGGGTACAAGTCCCTCACCGAACACCAGCTCCAGCTGCTCCAGACTTCCACGCAGACAGTTTCCCAGCTCCGGCGGCATCTCCTGTACAAAATCAGGCAGGTACCCGCCTGGGGAAGCTTTCTCTTTTGACTCTGGGCGCTGTTCTCCCCGGATGCCCAGCAGCCAGTCCGCGCTGACATTCAGAAGAGTCGCCAGATCGGAGAGCATGGAGATATCAGGAAGGCTTTGCCCCCGCTCCCATTTGCTCACAGCCTGGGGCGTTATCCCCAGCCTCCCGGCCAGCTCCTCCTGGGTCATATTCCTGTCTTGCCTGCAATTGGACAGCCGCAGACCTAGCTGCATCCATGTATTTGATTTTCCTGTCATTTTACGTCCTCCTTGTCTTCTTTTCCGCACTTATGTGGAAACAATGTCGCCAGTTACATGGGCTAACTTTCAGATAATTCTACTATAACAGAAGCCAAAAGGGTTGTAAAACAACAAGCCGTTTATGCAGAGATCAACTGATTTAAGGGTTAAAAGCGTTATTTGTGTCTGTTGAACATCAGCACTAGGGTGGGACTGGAAAGCAATTTTTAAAAAATTTCACTGTAAGCTTTCCTATTGCAATCCACACCTCCATGTGCTATGATGGAATCACTTCAGAAAATCTACTTTTCAAGATGGCGGAGGCTGCCAGCTTTAAAGCGTCTGCCATGTAACATCCGGCTTCTCAAGGAAGCCAAGGATCTGGGCGTTTTGCCTGAAGTAACCCATTTACTACAAAAAAGAGCAGGCAGACGCAGGAGAGGACCAACCGTCTGTTTCCCACCCGTCTGCCAGAAAGACCAGGAGGTATGTATGAAACAGACAAAAAAGAAAAGTGTAAGGAAAGCAGAGAACAGGGCTCGGATGAATCCGGCCACACAAGGATTGCATAAGGTGGCAGGGCCGAAAGACATCGTGCTGAACTCTCAGATCAGGGACAGTGGCGGTAAGGTCATTTTTGACGATCATACGTTATGCGCTCAGTTCCTGCGGGACTATGTGGAACTGCCATATCTGAAAGATGTACGGCCCGAGGACATTGAGGACGTGTCGGAACAGTATGTGACGCTGTTTGCGGAGGAACGCAATTCCGACAGGGTGAAGCGGGTACATGTGGGTGGCGGAGGAACCCCGTTCTTTCTGGTGTCACTGATAGAACACAAGACAGCTTCGGACTATAATGTATGTATGCAGGTGTTCCGCTACATGGTCTATATCTGGGAAGCCTACGAGAAAGAGGCGGAAGGCATCCAAAAGGGCATGACCAAGAGGGAGGATTTTCGGTATCCCCCAATTCTGCCAATTATATACTATGAGGGTGCCAGCCGATGGAATGTTCCATTGAACTTTAGGAGTCGTATCCACGAGGGGAGCGTCTTTGGAAAATATCTTCCGAATTTCGAGTATTATCTGGTGCCCCTTCGGGACTATAGCAATGAGATGCTAATGGAGAAGAAAGATGAGATCTCGTTGATCATGATGATCAATAAGCTTCAGACAGCGGAGGATATTGAGAAGTTCCGCAAGCTTCCCGGCAAGGAGATTGAAGCAATTCTGAGAGACTCCCCAGAACATCTGGTGAATATCATTGCAAATATACTCCGGGCGTTCTTGCTAAAGATGAATGTACCCGTGCCAGAGACGGAGAGACTGACTGACAAGGTGAGGGAAAAGAAGATGGGCGAACTATTTGAGAACATGGAAAAGATAGACATACAGGCCGAACGGAGGAATACGGCTCTTGAGAAGCAGAGGGCTGATGAAGCGGAGAGGCAGGTAGTTGAAGAAAAGAAACGTGCAGACATTGCAGAGGAAAACAGCATAAAACTGCTCGTCGAACTCAACCAGGAGTTTGGCGCATCAATGGATGCCACCATGCAGAGCCTTATGGATAAAAAGAACATGACCAGGGAAGAAGCACTGAAAAAAATAGAAATTTACTGGAAACGACTTTCCCATTGAAGCCGCACAAGACTTATGCTAGAATAAAGTTGCAAAAAAGTATCTGGAAAGAGAAGAGACAAACTATGCGAAAGAATCGCCTTGTTGCGCCGGTTGTAAAATGGGTTGGCGGGAAACGACAGCTCTTAGATGACCTGACCCCACTGTTTCCCAAACGTGTTACCTCTTACTGTGAGCCTTTTTTGGGCGGAGGGGCCGTCCTTTTTCAGCTGCAGCCCAATATAGCATATGTAAACGACATCAATTTCGAGCTGATGCAGATGTATGAAGTGATCCGGGACAATGTGGAGGAGCTTATCACAGCTTTGGAGACCCATCCCAATGAGGAAAAGCATTTTTACCAGGTCCGGGACTGGGATAGAGACAAAGCAAAATATGAGCAGCTAGATAAAGTACAGAAAGCGGCCAGGGTGATTTACTTGAACAAGACCTGCTATAATGGTTTGTTTCGAGTCAATAATGCCGGAGAGTTTAACACGCCCTTTGGTCACTACAAAAACCCTAATATTGTAAATGCACCTGTCCTGCGAGCGGTGAGTACCTACTTTCAGAAAGCCCAGGTGACTTTCAGCAGCATGGACTACGAGAAGGTACTTGCCAATGTGGCAAGGGGAACCTTTGTCTATCTGGATCCCCCCTACGATCCGGTTTCCGACACTGCCAACTTTACAGGTTACGCGAAGGGGGGCTTTGACCGGGCAGAGCAAATCCGGCTGCGGAAATGCTGCGATGAACTGAATCAGCGGGGAATCCGCTTTATGCTCTCCAACTCTGCAACTGACTTTATCAAAGAGCAGTATGCCGCTTATCACATTACCATCGTAAAGGCAAAGCGCGCGATTAACTCCGACGCTACCAAACGGGGACAGGTGGACGAGGTGGTGGTAAGAAATTATGAGTGAACAGGCAAAAAGCCAAAACGACAGAGCATGGGAAGCTCTATTTGACAAGTATGACATTTTATCCCATATTGAGGCGGAGGAAAAGTTTACCATTTCCGCAGCCCAGATAAAAGAATACAGAGAGCCTCGTTTGATGGCAAAGTTTGATCATCACATTAATCTGCCTCAGATTTTTCGTGAGCATGAACTGGCAATTCTGCCAATCTCCCGGGGAGATTATGTCATTTCGCACTTTGAGGCATATGAGCCCTTTGGGGAGTCAGACAAAACCATAGTGCAGGCATCTCTGCCAGAAAATCTGCAAAGTCTGGATGCTAGTCAGATTTCCAGCGAGACCATTGCCATCAATTGCGCCCTTGCCTCGGGGATGCTGGCAGATTTTTTGGAGGAGGATGTGCTTTACTCCACGGTGTCAGGGCGCATGGGCTCCGGGCAATTTGATTTTCACATACGCAACTTGCGCACCAAAATGCCCACAGAGGTGTCGGTGCACAATTCCCAGATGGAAATAGACGCGGCTTTTGAAGGCATTCACAGCCTTGCGCTGCTGGAAGCAAAGAGGGATCTGTCGGAGGATTTTCTGGTGCGGCAGCTATACTATCCCTACCGAATGTGGAGTGGGCGGGTGACGAAAAGGGTAAGGCCGGTTTTCCTGGTTTACTCCAACGGGATCTTTTGCTTATATGAATATGCATTTCAAGATCCGGATTCTTACAATTCTCTGGTGCTGGTAAAGCACAAAAATTATTCCATTGAAGACAGGAGGATAACGCTTTCGGATTTGCAGGAGGTTGTTTCAAGGGTCATGAGGGTTTCGGAACCGGACATCTCCTTTCCACAGGCAAATTCCTTTGAGCGGGTTATCAATCTCTGTGAGTTGCTAAATACCCAGGATCTGAGCAGAGAGCAGGTCACAGAGGAATATGCCTTTGATATCCGGCAGACAAATTATTACACCGATGCGGCCAGGTACTTAGGGCTGTTGGAAAAGCATTATGCGGATGGGCGAAAGCCCGTGTATTCCCTGAGCGCAGCGGGCAAGCGGATCATGCATTTGCCCTACAGGCAGCGGCAATTGGCTTTCTGCCAGGCGATTTTACAGCACCAGGCATTTCGGGAAGCTTTCCGCCTTTGCCTGGAGAAGGGCGGGATTCCAGATACAGCAGATATCGTTGCCATTATGCAGAGGTCGGAGCTCTACAGAGTGGAGAGTATGAGCACCTATGTGCGGCGTTCTTCTACCATCAGCGGCTGGCTTCATTGGATGCTGGGATTACTAGAGGAGTAGGACAAAAATCATTGCTTTTGACTATTTAATATGGTAGAATACGATCACATTGAATAAAGAAACTGTGCACTTTGCCGAAGCTCCTATTTGAACAAGGGTGAAGGAAAAGAGTCAGGCAAGGACGACAGCACAGAAAATTTAGCAGGAAAGGGAATTGGTGCAAGTATGAGGATTTATGCAGCAAAGGATTACAAGGACATGAGCCGCAAGGCGGCAAATCTGCTTTCCGCCCAGATAATCATGAAGCCTGAGGCAGTGCTGGGGCTGGCCACAGGTTCTACGCCGGTAGGGGCTTATGAGCAGTTGCGGGAGTGGTATGAGAAGGGGGATCTGGATTTTTCCCGGGTTCGCAGTGTGAATCTGGACGAGTACAAGGGATTGTCCGGCGACCATGACCAGAGCTATCGGTATTTCATGAATCACAATCTATTCGATCATGTGAACATCTGCAAGGAGGACACCAATGTGCCAAACGGCCTTGCCCAGGATGCTCAGGCAGAGTGCCGCAGATATGATAAAGTGATCCGCCACATGGGTGGCATTGATCTGCAGCTGCTAGGCATAGGCGGCAATGGGCATATTGGCTTCAATGAGCCTAGCGATGTGTTCGAGAAGGGAACCCATGTGGTGACGCTGACAGAGGAGACCAGGCGCAGCAATGCCAGATTTTTCAGCTCCATAGAGGAGGTGCCCACCCACGCGCTGACCATGGGCATCGGTGGGATCATGTCTGCGAAAAAGGTGTTGCTGTTGGCATCCGGGGAGGCCAAAGCTCAGGCTTTGTACGATTCCTGCTTCGGGCCTGTGACCCCAAAGGTGCCGGCTTCTATTTTGCAGCTGCACAATGATACCGTCATTATCGCGGACGAGGCTGCCCTTGCTTTGATCCGGGAGAAGACAGGATGGAAGGGTGACGTTTATGATAATTAAGGGAGGCCTGGTTTACCAGGAAGACAAGACCTTTGGCAAAAAGGACTTATATATTGAAAACGGAAAAGTCGTAGAGCGCCTGGAAGAGGTGAGCGATAGGTCCGTTGTGGACGCAGAGGGCCTTTATGTGCTGCCCGGTCTGGTGGATGTCCACAGTCACGGCGCGGTGGGCTGCGACTTCTCAGACGGGGATCTGGAGGGGCTTGAGAAGATTTTGGCCTATGAATATTCCTGCGGCATTACTTCCTATTGCCCTACCTCTATGACCATAGATACAGAGAAACTGCGCCAGATTTTTAAGACCATGGGAGACTTTACAGAGGGACCGGGCATGGCACATGTGGCTGGCATCAATATGGAGGGGCCCTTCCTGGATGTGAACAAGAAGGGGGCTCATCTGGAGGAATACATCCTGGCACCTGATGTGGACTTTTTCCGGCAGTGTAATGAGGCTTCCGGACACAAGATCCGCCTGGTGACGCTGGCGCCCAATGTGGAGGGAGCTATGGACTTTATCAGGGAGCTTCACGATGAGGTGGTGATCTCTCTGGGCCACACGGCGGCGGATTATGAGACGGCAAAGGCAGCCCTCAAGGCAGGGGCCAATCATGTGACCCATCTGTGCAATGCCATGATGCCTTTAGAGCACAGGAAGCCAGGCCTCATCGGGGCAGCGGCAGAGGATGAGAATTGTAGTCCAGAGCTGATCAGCGACGGCATCCATGTACATGAGAGCATGGTGCGGGCGGTGTTCAAGATGTTCCCGGGCAGAGTGGTTCTGATCAGTGATTCCATGCGGGCCACAGGCATGGCGGACGGCACCTACGAGCTGGGCGGGCAGCAGGTGACAGTGAAGGGCAAGCTTGCCACATTGGAAAACGGCACCATTGCCGGCTCTGCCACCAATCTCTACGACTGTATGCGCACAGCGGTGTCCTTTGGCATTCCCAAGGAAGAGGCCATTGCAGCCGCTACCATGAACCCAGCGAAGAGCATTGGCATCTATGGGGAAGTAGGGTCTCTCACCCCTGGCAAGCGGGCAGATGTGCTGCTGGCGGATGAGGATTTGAAGCTGGTGAAGGTACTGTAAGCTATCCGGCAAGATAATTGCAAATGAAATGTTGATAAAAACCACTGGCTTTGCAGTTTTGAAAGCGGGTGGTTTTTGACAGATAGAAGAAAAAGAGCTTTGCCTTCCGGGGCAAAAAGGTATTGATTGGAATGCTGTAGTCAAATGATTTCCATGGTTGCATTATGGCAAATATTGTGATAGAATACTGACTCAAGTGAATAAGGACATGACAGGTGTCGGAGGGCGGAGAAATCCGCCTGGTCCGGTGAAAAGGGAAGCAGGTGCAAGACCTGCACGATCTCGTCGCTGTGAGAGAGGAGTCATGCTTCATGCTGCCTGAGAATGGGTAGCAAATGTCACTGGGAAATAGATTCCCGGGAAGGCGAAGCTGGCGGTGATGCTCAAGTCAGAAGACCTGCCTGCCATGTGTGCCATAAAGCCACGAGGAATTGGCTGGTGCGGAATGGGAGTATGGTCCCATTCTATCCTGCATAAGACAAGCGGTGGAGCTATCTGCTGTGGGATATCCTGTAAAAAACGAAAAATCTGTAGATTGATTTTTCGCTATTAAGGTACGCCAACTCCTGCATGATGCAGGAGTTTTTTTGTGGCGCAGATCTTATTCCTGCAAAAAGGCTGCAAGGCAGCAGAAAACGGAGGAAAAAGAAATGGAAAGCAAGAAAGGCAACAAGAAACTAATTATCGGCGCAGTGGCGCTGGTGGCAGTGATAGCGGTATTGGCCGTTGTCTATTCCCTGTTTCGGGAAAAGCCTGTGGAGGGCGCGAAAGCTGTCATCATTGAGGTCACCGGGAAATCCGGGGATACGGAAAAGTACCAGGTACAGACAGATGCACAATTTCTGCGCCAGGCCATGGAGGAGGCTGAAGGTCTGACCTTTTCCGGTACGGAGAGCGAATATGGCATGATGGTAGATACAGTAAACGGCGAATTGGCGGATTACAGCGTGGACGGCGGTTACTGGGGATTCTATGTAAACGGAGAATACTGCAATTATGGTATCGACGCTCAACCGGTTGAAGACGGAGATGTCTTTGAAATTATTTATACCACCGATACGGCCCAGTGAAGTGTAAAGAGAATTTCTAAGTGGCGTAACAGGAAGTGTGACAAAATTTCGTCGACAGGCGGAAAGGACAGGACATAGAAAGAATGGACATGGATACACACAATGGGGAGAAAAATAGAGGGAAAAGACTGACCATACAAGACATTGCCCTCATGGGCATGATGGTGGCTGTGATAGAGGCATGCAAGGTAGCAATGGCCTTTCTGCCAAACATCGAACTGACCAGCTTCTGGATCATCCTATTTACCTTGCTGTTCCAGTGGCGGATCCTATTTGTCATTCCCGTGTTCATCCTGGTGGAGGGGGCAATGTACGGATTTGGACTGTGGTGGGTGATGTACCTGTATGCCTGGCCCTTGCTGGCATTGGTAGTCTATATCTGCAGAGAACAGGAGTCCCTGTGGTTCTGGAGCTTTCTGTCAGCCATGTTTGGCTTTTCCTTTGGATTCTTATGCGCTTTTCCCTATGTGGTCATCGGGATGGCGGACAGCATACGCAGCGGCCTCCATGCTGGATTTGTATGGTGGGTGGCAGGGATTCCCTTTGACATCGCCCATGGCGTGGGGAATTTTGTGCTGATGGCAGTGCTCTATAAGCCGGTGCGCCACGCCATGAAGCGCCTTCCTGTGTGGAAGGGCCAGTGAAAATTCAGTCCTCATCATCATTGCAGTCCGCCAAAAGCAAAGAGAAGATGAATTCACTTCCCGCCCCTTCCGTGCTGATGACATTGATATGCTCTCCGTGGCAGTTAATGATTTCCTTCACAATGGACAGACCCAGGCCAGTGCCCTTCTTATCCTTGCCCCGAGAGTAATCGGATTTGTAAAATCTGTCCCAGATCAGCTTTAAATCATCCTTTGGGATACCAATGCCTGTATCCTTTACGGACACGAACAGTTTATTCTTTTTCATAGAAGTCTCCACTCTGATGACAGAATCATGGTGACTGAACTTGATGGCATTGTCCAGCAGGTTATAGAGAACCTGCTGGATTTTTTCCATATCTGCATTCACATACATCTCTTCGCCGGTGAGAACCATTTCGATGGCTATGGTCTTTTTGCGACAGGTCCCCTCGAAGGAAGCAGCAGTGCTGCGGATGATACTGTTGAGATCAAAGTCCGTGCGCTTTAACAGCATACCTTTTGTGTTTAGATTGTTCAGGGACAGGAGACTGTTGGTCAGCTTGGTGAGCCGCTGGGTTTCATTTAATGCGATGTTCAAATACTTGTCATGCATTTCCGGCGGAATGGTACCATCAATCATGGCCTCCAAATAGCCCCGAATGGAGGTCAGAGGGGAGCGGAAGTCATGAGACACATTGGCCACAAACTTTTTCTGATCGTCTTCTGCGCTGGCAATCTGGCTGGCCATGTAGTTCAGGCACACGGCAAGATATCCCATCTCGTCATCGCTCTCCACCTGAAACTCATAGTGCATGTTCCCTGCTGCATACTGCTCTGTGGCATAGGTGATCTTTCGCAGGGGAATATAGACCATCTCTGTGAAGAAGATCAGGATAATCAAGGACAATAATAGCAATATTACCAGCGTGATATAAGAAATATTCAACATGCGGTTGCAGGATTCCTCTATTCGCAGCATGTCACAGTGGATGACTACATAGCCCTTTACTCTATAACCATAGGTGATGGGGGAGAACACACTGAGCATGTTGGAGTCAAAATTGCCGAAAAAATCATTTACCATGTAGTAAGTGCCCCCAGTGGCCATAGGATCAAAATTTTCGATTATAATCTCGTCTTCCACATTGAGAGTCATATCCGTATCCAGCACCAGACGTCCAGAGGGATTGATAATGCGGATGGTGGAATCCAGATACACTGCAAGGGAATCTAACTGGCTCTTTACTGTCTCCAGATCAGTCTCGCTGGCATAGAGCCCTGTGGCATAGGTGTCAGAGATACGGGTGGCCTCCACATAAAGATCCTCTGCCTTCTCTCGGATGAGATGATCTCTGGTCATACTGGGCACAAAGGTAGTGACAATGATGAAGCTGAACACACCGAAGATGAAATAGGCCAGTATGAATTTCAGGTAGAGGGTCTTTTTCATGTGTTGCGCACCTCGAATTTATAGCCCACTCCCCAGATGGTGGTTATCTTCCAGTTGGCATGATCCTTGATTTTCTCCCGGAGACGCTTGATGTGCACATCCACAGTGCGGGTGTCCCCCACATACTCATATCCCCAGAGCTGATCCAAAAGCTGCTCCCTGGTGAAGACACGGTTGGGAGAGGCAGCCAGGAAATACAAAAGCTCCAGTTCCTTGGGAGGCATATCCACTGTGTGCCCTTTGTAGAGCACAGAATAGTTGGTCAGGTTCACGGACAGATCCGTATACTGTACGCATTTGTCAGCGGAGCCTGCAGGGGCGGTGGCGGTAGCGGCAGGCTTGTAGCGGCGCAGCACCGCCTTGGCTCTGGCCACCAGCTCCTTGGTGTCAAAGGGCTTTTCCATATAGTCATCGGCCCCCAGCTCCAGCCCCAACACCTTGTCAAAGATTTCACCTTTGGCGGAGAGCATGATAATGGGGATGGTATATTTGTTTCGCACTTCCCGACAGACCTGGTAGCCATCCATGCCGGGCAGCATAATATCTAACAGGATCAGGTTCGGGGAGAAGCTTTCCATGGCAGCCATCACGGATTCTCCGTCGTTGACAATCATAGTCTCGTAGCACTCCTTGGTGAGATACAGGGCTATCAGCTCGGCGATATTGTTGTCGTCATCTACGATTAAGATTTTTTGTTTATTTACCATAGTCTCTCCTATTATTATAGTTTTGCCATTACTTTTTCTTTTTCCGCCTTTTCTGGTTTCAAGTTGCCAATCTGATTATCGGAAGGTGACAATGGTAACGCCAGAGTCTCCTTCGCCGTATTCGCCCAGCCGGTACTCCTTTACATATTTCAGGCGCTTCAAATGTCCATGGACCGCATTGCGCAGAGCTCCTGTCCCTTTTCCGTGGACTACCCGGACACTTGGCAGATGGGCCAGATAGGCATCGTCCAAATACTTATCCAACTGGGCAAGGGCCTCATCCACTGTCTTGCCCAGCAGGTTGATCTCTGTGGAGATGGTCATGGTCTTGGACATTTTCATCTTGCCGGAACCGGAACCACCGCCGCTGCGCTGGAGCTTCGGGGCGGTTATTGTCTCCTCCTCCGCGTAGATTAAGTCCTTTACATTGGTGTGAGTGCGGATGATGCCGCACTGTACGAACAATGCCCCTTTGGCATCCGGCAGGGTACTGACAGTTCCTGTGAGGCCCATGGAGACGATTTTCACGGAATCGCCTTTTTTCAGCTTCTTCGGGTCGATTGCCTTTTTCTCCGGGGCTTTCAGACTGATACCGCTCACAGAGAGGCGCTCATTTTTCTCGCTGATTTTGTCCCGGACCTTCTGGCGCTTTTTCTCCAGATCCCGGATGTCCAGGCCAGCCCCTGCCTTGTGAAAGTCCCGTATGGTTTCGTCGGCAATTTCCTTTGCCTCCTGGAGGATCTCTCTGGCCTTTTCATTGGCCTCCCGCAGGATCCGGTCTTTTGCTTGGTCTATCTTTTCATTCTTCTGCTGGAGCTGCTCCTGCAGCATACGGATGCGCTCCTTATGCTGGGCAATTTCCATTTGCTCCTTTTCAATGGTAATGCGGCTCTGCTCCAGGTCAGAGATCACATCCTCGAAGGTCTTGTCCTCCTTGCCGATCTGCTCCCTGGCAGCATTTATGATTTCCTCCGACAGCCCCAGCTTGGAGGAGATGGCGAAGGCGTTGCTCTTCCCAGGAATCCCGATGAGCAGGCGATAGGTGGGCTGTAAGGTCTCCACATTGAACTCACAGCAGGCGTTTTCCACGAAAGAGGTGGAAAGGGCATAGATCTTTAGCTCGCTGTAATGGGTGGTAGCCATAGTGCGGATACCCCTGTCGTGGAGATAATTTAGCACAGCGATGGCAAGGGCTGCGCCCTCTGTAGGGTCTGTGCCGGCCCCCAGCTCATCGAAGAGGCACAGGGAATCTGCGTCCGCATGGTTTAAAATATGGACGATGCTCTTCATATGGGAGGAAAAAGTGGACAGACTCTGCTCAATACTCTGCTCGTCTCCAATGTCCGCGTACACTTCCGTAAAAATGGACAGCTCCGAGCGGTCAAGGGCAGGGATGTGCAGCCCTGCCTGGCCCATAAGGGTAAAGAGCCCTACAGTTTTTAACGATACAGTCTTTCCGCCGGTGTTGGGGCCTGTGATTACCAACAGATCGAAATCCCTGCCCAGATGGATGTCGATGGGTACCACCTTCTTTTTGTCCAACAGAGGATGGCGACCCTTGCGGATATGGATAAAATGGTCCTCATTGAACAGAGGCTGTGTGGCATTCATCTCCATGGCCAGCTCTGCCTTGGCAAAGATGAAGTCCAGCAGGGTCATGATCCGCAAGTCACCTGCCAGCTCTTCGGTATGGGCACCGGCCTGGGCGCTTAAGTCCGCCAGAATTCGCCCGATTTCCTCCTTCTCCTCCAGCTCCAGCTCTCTGAGCTTATTGTTCAACTCCACCACTGCGGCAGGCTCAACGAAATAGGTGGAGCCTGTGGCGGACTGATCGTGAATCATGCCGTTTACCTGCCCCTTGTACTCAGCCTTGACAGGGATGCAGTAGCGATTGTTTCGCATGGTAATCACTGCGTCCTGGAGATAAGTGCGGTAAGAGCCACTTAACATGGAGGTAAGCTGGCCATGGATCTTGTCGCCTGTCTGCATCATGGAGCGTCGGATATTCTTAAGCTTCGGGCTGGCGTCATCCGCAATCTCCTCCTCAGAGAGGATGCAGCGATGGATTTCGTTGGCCAGGCCTGTGAGGGGGGTCAATTGCTCAAAGTATTCGTCCAGCGTGTCCTGGGGGGCATCGCTGTCTGAGATGCCGTTGCCGGAATCTGTTCCCTTACTGCTATTCCCTCCGTGGTTCCCGCCGCTTCGGTTTGTACCACTGGCGCCGGATCGGCCATTCATTTCGTCCCTGCCACTGTTCCTGTTCTGTCTGCCATAGGCCTTGACCCGTTCCACATTGTCCAGCATGGATGCGATGTTCAAAAGCTCCAGGATAGAAAGGGTACTGCCCACCTCTAGAGACCGAATGGAAAAGCCCAGATCCTTGTTGTTGCCAAAGGAAGTGCTGCCGAACCGAAACAGGCGGTGCAGGGCGTCAGCGGTCTGGCACTGGTTTCTACGGATTTCCTCTAAGTCAGTGGAGGGCACCAGCTCTCTGCAGAGCTTCTTGCCAGGCGCCGAGTTGGCCTTGTTCGCCAGCATTTCGATGATTTTGTTGTATTCTAAGGTTTTTAATACTTTTTCGTTCATAGGGACTCCTTTATTCTGCGATGACTCCTTTTTATGCTTCCACGCCCTCAAAAATTTCCCGCAAGATCATGCTGATGTGGGGGAAAGCCCGCAGACGGATTTCGACTTCGGCGTTGTAGTGATCTTCCTCCACATCATCCTGCAGGATATAGCTTTCCTCCAGGACATAGCGGCCCTCTTTGAGATAATAGATTTCCAGATGGCCGTCCGGGGAGACAATCCAGTATTCCTCCACGCCGGCTTTCTCGTAGATATCCTTTTTCTCTGCCCTGTCCCGCCTGGCGGTGGAGGGGCTTAAGGTCTCTGCAATGAATTTGGGAATTCCGCTGTAAGCGCCGCCCTTTAAATGCTTTCTGTCACAGATGATCATAATGTCCGGGCACAGATAGTCGTCGTTTTCGTCCGGATGGTACTTGAAATCCAGGTTTTCTATGGAGACGATACATATACTGTTCTTTAATCCCTGCTTTATGATTGCGTAGAGATTCCCATTCACAATTCCGTGCTGATAGCTGGGCGCAGGCGACATATCATAAATGACGCCGTCTATTTTCTCATCTTTTCTCCGTTCCAGCTCGGCCATTCCCATATTGTCACGTCTCCTTTTTGCTTTTATTCTATCACATACCAATATATTTGCCAACAAAAATCCTGTTGGAAACTCATCTGCAAAACCGTATTCTGCGCCAAAAAGGCAATTGTGACTTAAAAATTGGGAAAATGCAAAAAACACTTGCCGGGGGGGTAATTTGTGATAAAGTAATCAGGAAAATACATATATGAGGAGGGTCTTATCATGAAGACACAAGTATCTATTCTGGTCAAAAATTCATCTCTCTACTCTCGGGCTATGACCTTTTGGTGGTTCATCAACATTTTTAAGAAACTGCCAGTAAACGTATGGATCGATGAGGATCCAGAGACTGTAAAGAAGCCAACCATGGTGTTGAAAGCCAGCAAAACGCCCTATGAGATCGATTTGACCCCAGGATATCACACCCTGTATTTCACGGATCCAAAAGCCGGACAAAAGCGGTTTTCCCGCGCCATGACAGGGGCTATTCTGGGAGCAGCTACTGCAGGTGCAGGGGGCGGTTCCATGCTGGCCGGAGCCTCTATGGGGGCAGACAGCGCCAACAGTAATTCTGTTGGAGTGGGCTATGCTTCCTTTACCCTGAAGGAGGGGGATGTATTTCGGATATCCGTGCGCCCCAATCGGAAGGGTGATGTCAAGGTAAAAGAGGAGAAATAAAGCGGTTCCGAAAGGCGGCAGACGGACATTTGTGGCAGGTGTGTCGTGAAGGAAATGGGTAAGGCAGGGGACAGCTATGTTTTTCGACAGGAAAGAATCGGACGATACCTATAGGAGGCTGTTAATTCAGGTAGCAAAAATTCAGAGGCTGCTGCTGGAGAAAAGCTTCAACTGGAAGGAACGGCTGGAAATCGCGATTCCGCAAAGAAAAGGGCTCTTTGGGCGGGGACAAAAGCCTGACCCGGTTAAGGAGCAGCTCCTGGCACAGTTAAGCAGCCTGAGGGAGCAGCTTAAAAGGTACCGGGAGGAAAGAGGCTATACCAGCGGTCTGTTCTGGTGGAGCCTGCCCTGGGAGCAGGTGGAGGCGTGGCTTATCTGCGATCTGGCCACTCCACGGGAGGAGGGAGGCTGGAGGTATGCCACAGAGTTCCACCTGGCAGGAGAGAAAGGCATTTATCTGCTGTATATGAAAGAGGAGGGGCATCTGTCCAGATTCTCTTCCACCGGCGTCTATTCGGCGCAGGAGAAGTCCCAATACAGCTCTGGTGAACGGGCGGAGATGGTGCGAAATTATAACCGCAGGCTGACAGGCTTTGCACTGTTTGATTTGGCCACGGACGATGGCAGCTCTGTCCATTCCGTTTTGAGCGGAGCAGATTATGCCTCTAGGGCGGACTATTATCTGTCCGGCGAATATTTTATGACCAGATCCTATCTGTCGGAGTCCTATGCAGAAAGCCTTTACACCCTGGTGGAAACCAAGGGCATCACAGCTGTGAGCCACAGCCTGCACTATGAGAGCTTTTTCCAGGTGGCGGATTTTCATGTCTCTGAGGATGGTATGCTGGATCACATGGGGGTTCGGAATTTTGAACTGATCCGTGCCGGAGGGGATGTGCCGGAGGCTTTGGAAAGCAGGCATGGGGACAGGGATGCCTCCGTGGTGGGCGCGGGGTTTTTGGCAGATTATGAGGAGGTCAGGAGGGTGCCTCTGGCGCTGTTCGGCAAAGACCTGGAGCAGGGGGCGTCCTGCTATGAGGAGGCCTTGCAGCAGGCGGAGATCTACACCTGCCTGGCTGAGAAGATATCGCTGTAAGGCACGGCACTGCGTCCAGAGAGAAAAAAGACGGAGGCGGTCTTAGAAAAAGGGAGCTTCAGCGCTGATGGCCAGAAAAGGCAGCCTATGACAGAAGCCAGGCTTAGGAGACAAAATGCAGGGGGATATGAGACAATGAGACTGACATGGGGAGAGTATCAGGACTATGAGGATTCGGCTTGGGAGGCTAGGAAGAAATATTTGGAGGAGAACTGGCACGACTCTTCGAGAAAAGCGGCAGACTTCGATACCGATAAGCTCCTGGACTATCTGGAACAGATGGAGGAGCTTTTGCGGTTCCATACCTTCACCCGGGATTTCGGGAAGCTGGAGCCCCTGATGCGGCATTACGAACCGTTATTGCGCACATTGGAGAGCAGAAAACCGGACAGGGCGGGATACTGGTATCTGGAGATGGAATACGCCAGGATCAACGGAATGCTCTATCTGGATCAGGGGGAGAATCGGGAAGCTGCAAAATACTATGGCCAGGCGCTTGCCCAGAGCGAGAATTGTTTTTCCTGTCTCCAGAGGGATGAGAACAGGTACAGCGAAAAGCAGAGACTCTTCCTGAGTTGGGCCTGTGTGGAATGTGGAAACGAGGCGGCAGGGGTACATGAGCGGCTGTTGGAGGGCCCGGAGATGTACCGTATTTTCCTCCATATGCTGCCCCTTCTGCAATATGTGGAAACCTGCTGTCAGGAGGATACAGGGATCAGTGAGAAGACAGCGGATGTTTATTTCCGAATGGGCCCCATGTGCTATCAGAGTGGAGATGCAGAAAAGGGGAACTACTGCTATGAGAAAGGTGAGGAGATCTACGGCAGGCTGGCCAGGGCGCACAGCTCTGACTATTACCTTGCCAGAAGGCTTTGGGGGCGCAGCAATCATGGCATAGATGCTTTCGTGCACTGTGGCGATGGGAGTATCATGACTTCCTGTGAGGGGGAGATCAGACAGTTTTTGGAGAAAGATGTGTGGGGGCACGACAGAGCCATTGCTATGGGGGCGCTGGCTATGGTCTGCAGACAGCAGAGTGCGCAGATACAGCTAGGCGGTGATTTGGAAGGTGCTATCCCCAAAAGTGAAGCGGGAGTGAAGTCCTTTGACGGGGCGCTTCAGATTTTGGAGACAGAGAGTAGAGAGCAGGAGAGTATGGTGGTGAAGAACCTGCTGACTGAGATTTCCGCCCAGCTCTACGGCAGCCGAATAGCGGCGCTGGAGGTGTTAGGGGTGCAATACTATCAGGCCGGACGGCAGCAGGAGGCCAGAGAGGCGCTGGAGAGGGCGCTATCCAACCTGGCAGACAATACTAGTTATCATGTTCCAGAGGGGCCGTCTCTCCTGTTGCGGGCGGAGAGCTGCGAATATCTGGCTCTGATTGCCACAGAAGATGGGGATGTTCAGCGGGTAGAATTCTATGCTACCCAGGCCATTGCTTTCGGGGAAAGGGCAGCGAAGACAAATGGGAACCCGGCAGCCTGGGAGCTTGTGGCCCTGAGCGCAGCCTTAGCAGCGGAGACATCCATCCAAATGCGGCAGCGGCAGAAAGCAGGGGACTTTGCCAGGCAAGGGCTGGCAGCTTGCGAAGAGCTTGCCAAAATTTCGCCGGACAGCCAGATGCTGGGCCTGCGAGCAAAGCTTCAAAAATGGGAGAAGAAGGCGGGGAGAAGGTTCTTCTGACTTCTGATTTGCATCATTCTATTCAGATATCTTCTTCCAGGAAGCCTGTCTTTTGCATAAGCCCTCCCAGGATTATTTCCCCTGTGATATTGGGGATTTCCTTTATCTTTAGATACTATCTGTGCGGCATTCTTGTCACACAGAGACACAAAACCGTTTAAGGGCATTAGGATTCCTCCTCGACTTTTGGCTGCAAATCCAAAAGCATGTCAAACTCTTCTCTCTTTTCCCATATAAATTCATTCCTCCGTTCCAAAATATTCTCTTTG